>NZ_KV838565.1:45661-46231 GCF_001838705.1 Staphylococcus sp. HMSC34C02 | reverse complement strand
GCTTAAAAAATCAAACCGAAGGTTTAATGATATAAAGGTTGAACTATTAATTATCATCATGTAGTATATGTAATATATTACGTATAATAAATATATTTATAAGGAGAACGACTTACAATGAGAATTGGTTTATTATTAATAAGACTTATGTTAGGTATTACATTTACAATACATGGATCTCAAAAAGTATTTGGTGGATTTAAGGAACCGATGGCAATGATGTCTGATTTAGGTTTCCCTGCATTCTTAGGCATTATATTAGGGTTATTTGAGTTTATCGGGGGCATATTAATGATCATAGGTTTATTTGCAAACTATGTTGCTGCTGGTTTCATTATAATTATGCTTGGCGCTTTATTTACAGTTCATCTAGCACATGGTTATATGGCTTCAGAACTTGTAATTATACTATTGGTAATGAGTATATCTGTAATGATTTCTTATAATTGGAAGAAATCACTTGAACTTTATTAAAAATGTGTATTTGCGAATAATTAGCAAATACGTTCATTGAAATTCTATAAGTAAAGTAAAGTCAGTCTGGGACAAAAATAATATAATAATGCTATT
>NZ_KV838565.1:0-45561 GCF_001838705.1 Staphylococcus sp. HMSC34C02 | reverse complement strand
ACGACGAATTCAAAAGAATTCTGTCCCTCTCCCACTTTTAAATAATTATAAAGTTAATGCTTTGATTAAAATATCAGTATGCTCTTTAAGCTGATGATTGGGAATACCACCGAAACCAATAATAAACTTTGGGAGTGGTTCAATTTGATCATCATAGTTGTAGATATTTAATTTTAATTTTAGTTCTTCCGCATTGTGCAGGCATTGAGACATGGTAAGTCCATTATTTACTGTTAGTGTGAAATGCATTCCTGTTAATGCGCCTTCAATGTTTAGTTGTTCCTTATAGGGTTCCAATCGTTGCAATATATAATTTAGTTTCTCTCTATAAATTTTTCTCATTTTATTTAAATGACGTTCAAAACTTCCAGATGACATAAAATTCGCAATGATTTGTTGGATATGAACAGGGACGGTATTACTCTCTTTATAAGGCATAGATAAATAAGATTGTAATAATGTTTGAGGCAAAACGATATAAGCAATACGACAACTCGGATAAAGTGATTTTGAAAATGTACTAATATAGATTACTTTGTCTTTTTTATCTAAACTTTGTAAAGCAGGAATTGGTTTACCGTAATATCTGAATTCTGAATCATAATCATCTTCAATAATATATCTACTATGTTTCTGATGAGCCCATTTAATGAGTTGGGTACGTTTTTTTAAGTTCATGACATAGCCAGTTGGGAATTGATGAGATGGTGTGATATATACAATATCATTATTAGAATTAAGTACGTCAGTCATGTTTATTCCATCTTTCTCAACAGTTGCTTGAATATAATCGTGATTGTTTTTATCCAAAACATGTTTAATTGGTGGATAACTTGGTTTTTCTATTATGAATGACGATGTTTTAAGAATATCAGTAATCATGTTAAGTAATTGCTCAGTAGAAGACCCAATGATAATTTGATTTGGATGACATGACACACCTCTACTATTAAATAGATAATGTGCGATTTGTTGTCGTAAATTTAGTTCACCTTGTATGTCTCCTTTTTCTAAAAGCGCTAATTCATTATCTTCAAATGCTTCCTTTGCAAATTTTCTAAATAGATTTAGAGGGAAATATTCGGCATCTATCTCTGCTAAATTAAATGCATACTTATATTGGTTAGTGTCAATTGGATGCGCTTCTGTTTCAATAGATGGGCTATTAACATTAATGACAGGGAGAGACTGTATATCAGATACATAATAGCCGGAGCGGGGTTTAGAGTATATAAAACCTTCATCTAAAAGTAGTTGATAGGCATGCTCTATAGTTGTATGGCTAAGTGATAAATGTTCACTTAATTGGCGCTTTGATGGAAATTTATCTTGTGTTTGATATTGACCTTCGATAATTTGATTTTTCAGCTGCTCATATAATGCTATATATAATTTTTGCTTTTTCATTTTAAACTGACCCCTAATTTTATAAATAAATTGTACCTTTTTAAATATCAGTTTATAACTTAAAATGAATTTAATCAAATGTGAAAAGGGGTTAATATTATGTCTAAAATCGTAGGATCAGATCGAGTTAAACGAGGAATGGCTGAAATGCAAAAAGGCGGCGTTATTATGGACGTTGTTAATGCAGAACAAGCTAAAATTGCTGAAGAAGCTGGCGCAGTTGCCGTTATGGCTTTGGAACGTGTACCATCTGACATCAGAGCAGCTGGTGGGGTAGCACGTAGCGCTAATCCTAAAATTGTTGAAGAAGTAATGAATGCTGTTTCAATTCCAGTTATGGCAAAAGCACGTATCGGTCACATTACTGAAGCACGTGTATTAGAAGCTATGGGTGTAGATTATATTGATGAATCTGAAGTATTAACACCTGCAGACGAAGAATACCACTTAAGAAAAGATCAATTCACTGTTCCGTTTGTGTGTGGTTGCCGTAACTTAGGAGAAGCTGCACGTCGTATTGGTGAAGGTGCTGCGATGTTACGTACTAAAGGTGAACCGGGTACAGGTAACATCGTTGAAGCTGTAAGACATATGAGAAAAGTTAATTCAGAAGTTAGTCGTTTAGTTGTTATGAATGACGATGAAATTATGACTTATGCTAAAGAATTAGGTGCACCATATGATGTGTTAAAACAAATTAAAGATCATGGACGCTTACCTGTTGTTAACTTTGCAGCTGGTGGTGTTGCTACACCTCAAGATGCTGCTTTAATGATGGAATTAGGCGCTGATGGTGTATTTGTTGGTTCAGGTATTTTTAAATCAGAAGATCCTGAGAAATTTGCTAAAGCAATTGTTCAAGCTACGACGCATTACCAAGATTATGAACTTATCGGTAAATTAGCTTCAGAATTAGGCACAGCAATGAAAGGTTTAGATATTAATCAAATTTCATTAGAAGAACGTATGCAAGAGCGTGGTTGGTAATTTATGAAGATTGGTGTATTAGCATTGCAAGGTGCCGTACGTGAACACATTCGTCATATTGAACTTAGTGGTCATGAAGGTATTGCAGTTAAAAAGATTGAACAATTAGAAGAAATAGATGGATTAATTCTTCCAGGTGGAGAATCTACTACACTAAGAAGATTAATGGATCTATATGGTTTTAAAGAAAAGTTACAACAGTCTGATTTACCAATGTTTGGTACATGTGCAGGCCTTATCGTACTTGCAAAAGATGTCGAAGGTGAAACTGGCTATTTGAAAAAGTTGAATATCACTGTTGAACGTAATTCATTTGGCAGACAAGTGGATAGTTTTGAAGCAGAGTTAGATATTAAAGGTATAGCTGAAGACATTGAAGGTGTATTTATTAGAGCACCTCATATTGCTAGTGTTGAAGAGGGCGTAGAAATATTAAGCTCTGTGGGCGAAAAGATTGTAGCAGTCAAACAAGGAAAATATTTAGGTGTATCATTCCATCCTGAATTAACGGATGATTATAGAGTGACACAATACTTTATCGATCATATGGTCAAATAAAAGAATAGTAGGTAATGGAGAGACGCATTTGAGTGTTTCCATCTATGAAAATACCCTAGAACTTCTAATCGTCAGAAGTTCTAGGGTATTTAATTTCAATATTAGATAAAGAATCCAGCGATTGCTGCTGAAATAAATGATACCAATGTTGCACCTAATAATAATTTAAGTCCAAAACGTGCTACGACGTCACCTTTTTCAGAGTTAAGTGATTTGATAGCACCTGAAATGATACCAATTGAACTGAAGTTAGCGAATGATACTAAGAATACTGATGTAACACCTTTAGCATGTTCAGAAATATCTTTTAAGTTTCCTAATGATTGCATTGCAACGAATTCATTAGATAATAATTTAGTTGCCATAATTGAACCAGATTTAACTGCATCTTCCCATGGTACACCAGCTAAAAATGCTAATGGTGCGAAGACAAATCCAATTAACGTTTGGAAATCCCATGTAATTGCGCCACCAGAAACAAAGCTAAAGATACCACTAACGATACCATTTAATAATGCGATGATGGCAATATAACCTATTAACATCGCACCAACGATTACTGCAACTTTGAACCCGTCTAAAATGTATTCTCCCAACATTTCAAAGAATGATTGCTTTTTAGTTTCGCTTTCGTCTACTAATAGTTTATCGTCTTCTTCATTAACTTTATAAGGATTGATGATAGAAGCAATAATGAAACCACCAAATAAGTTTAATACTACTGCTGTAACAACGTATTTAGGCTCAATCAATGTGAAGTAAGCACCGATAATTGACGCTGATACTGTCGACATTGCTGAAGCGGTCAATGTGTACAAACGTTGTTTAGGTATGTAAGGTAATTGTTGTTTTAATGAAATAAACACTTCCGATTGACCTAAGATTGCAGCAGCTACTGCGTTATAAGATTCTAAACGTCCCATACCATTAATTTTAGAGATTAAGAATCCTAAAACATTAATAATCCATGGTAAGATTCGAGTGTATTGCAAGATACCAATTAATGCTGAAATAAATACAATTGGTAGTAATACGCTAAAGAAGAATGGTGGGTTTTTTGGATCGACAAATTTGAATCCGCCAAACACAAAGTTAACCCCTTCTGCAGCTTTTTGTAATAAGTAGTTAAATCCTTCCGAAATGCCCCCAATAACTGTAATACCTGCTGTCGTTTTTAATAAAATAAACGCAAATACAAGTTGGATGACTAATAAAAGACCAACATATTGCCAGCGAATATTTTTTCTGTCAGAGCTAAACAAAAATGCAAGTGCCAAAAAGAAAATTATCCCAATAATCCCAATAAGAATATGCATAATTCTACTCCTTTAAATTTTTCTTAATTAATATAATACATTAAATTCTTGCATGTAACATCATTATTTTAGAAAATTAAAAAACAAATTGGTTGAAAAAGGTCAAAGATGCTCATATAATATAGTCAAAGAAGGTCAAAAGAGGTGGTAAATCATGCACAACATGTCTGACATCATAGAACAGTACATTAAAAAGTTATTTGAAGAAAGTAATGAAGACGTGGTAGAAATTCAACGAGCTAACATTGCTCAGCGTTTCGACTGTGTACCTTCTCAACTAAATTATGTTATTAAAACTAGATTCACAAATGAACATGGTTATGAAATAGAAAGTAAACGTGGTGGCGGAGGTTATATCCGAATCACTAAAATTGAAAATAAAGATGCAACGGGGTATATTAATCACCTATTGCAAATCATTGGGCCATCTATTTCTCAACAACAAGCGTATTATATTATAGATGGTTTGTTAGATAAGGGACTCATCAGTGAAAGAGAAGCAAGAATGATTCAAGTAATCGTAGATCGTGAAACATTAAAAATGGACGTGGTTGCTCGAGATATCATTAGAGCCAACATATTAAAACGCGTATTACCAATCATTAATTATTATTAGTAGAAAAGCGAGGTGTCTATGTGTGCTTTGTGAAAACTGTCATTTAAATGAAGCAGAGGTTAAACTCACAGTAAAAAGTAAAGAAGGCACTTCTGAGAAATGGGTATGTTCTATATGTGCGCAGGGTGAAAATCCTTGGCAACAAAATGAAAATACATCGCCACATTCTCAGTTTCAAGACGATATTGAAGAAGCTTTCGTCGTCAAACAAATATTGCAACATTTAGCAACTAAGCATGGAATTAATTTTCATGAAGTGGCTTTTCAAGAAGAGAAGCGATGTCCAACATGCAACATGACTTTAAAAGATATTGCACATGTAGGGAAATTTGGTTGTGCAAATTGTTATGCTACATTTAAAGATGACATTGTAGATATAGTAAGACGTGTGCAAGGTGGGCAATTTGAGCACGTAGGTAAAACGCCTCGTTCTTCTCATAAGAAACTTGCCATCAAAAAACAAATCGAAGAAAAAACGAAGTATCTCAATGTATTAATTGATGAACAAAACTTTGAAGAAGCTGCTATCGTTAGAGACGAAATAAAAGCATTGAAAGACGAGAGCGGGGTGGAACGTAATGAGTGATATGAATACGCATATCAGTGAATGGATGAAGCAAACGGAAGAATCTCCAATTGTGATGTCTTCCAGAATCCGATTAGCTAGAAATTTAGAAAATCACGTCCATCCACTCATGTTTCCCTCAGAACAAGATGGCTTTAGAGTGATAAATGAAGTGCAAGATGTATTGCCTGATTTGTCTCTCATGCGATTAGATACAATGGATCAACAAAACAAGATGAAACTTGTTGCTAAACATTTAATTAGTCCTGAACTTATTAAACAACCGGCATCAGCAGTGTTATTAAATGAAGACGAATCAATCAGTATTATGATTAATGAAGAAGACCATATACGCATACAAGCAATGGGAAATGATTTGTCATTACATGATTTATATAACAAAGCGAGTGATATTGATGATACGTTAGATCAATCGCTAGACATTAGTTATGATGAACATTTAGGGTATTTAACAACATGCCCAACCAATATTGGTACAGGTATGAGAGCAAGTGTAATGCTACATTTGCCAGGGTTATCCATCATGAAACGTATGAATCGTATTGCACAGACCATTAATCGTTTTGGTTTTACGATTCGAGGTATATATGGAGAAGGCTCGCAAGTTTATGGCCATATCTATCAAATTTCAAATCAATTAACACTTGGTAAAACTGAAGAAGAAATTATAGATAACTTAACTGAAGTTGTTCAACAAATTATAAATGAAGAAATGCAAATTCGTGAACGCTTAACGCATTATAATGAATTGGAAACGTTAGACCGTGTTTATCGGTCGTTGGGTATCTTACAGAACAGTCGAATTATTTCAATGGAAGAAGCTTCCTATCGTTTAAGTGAAGTGAAATTAGGTATCGATTTAGGGTATTTAACATTGAAAGACTTTAAATTTAATGAATTAATGGTAAGTATTCAATCAGCGTTTATTTATAACGATGAAGATGAAACAATCTCTGTAAATGAGAAGAGAGCAGATATATTAAGAGAATATACACAATAGGAGGTACAGAAATATATGCTATTTGGTAGATTAACTGAACGTGCACAACGTGTCTTAGCACATGCGCAAGAAGAAGCTATACGTTTAAATCATTCTAATATAGGTACAGAACACTTACTACTTGGCTTAATGAAAGAGCCAGAAGGTATAGCCGCTAAAGTATTAGAGAGTTTCAATATTACCGAAGATAAAGTGATTGAAGAGGTTGAGAAATTAATCGGCCATGGACAAGATCAAACAGGAACATTGCATTATACACCTAGAGCCAAGAAGGTAATTGAACTTTCAATGGACGAAGCTAGAAAGTTACATCATAACTTTGTAGGTACAGAACATATTTTACTAGGTTTAATTCGTGAAAATGAGGGCGTAGCTGCGCGTGTGTTTGCTAATCTAGATTTAAATATTACAAAAGCGCGTGCTCAAGTGGTTAAAGCATTAGGAAGTCCTGAAATGAGCAATAAAAACGCTACAGCAAATAAATCAAATAATACACCTACATTAGATGGATTAGCACGTGATTTAACTGTGATTGCCAAAGATGGAACACTAGATCCTGTTGTGGGTAGAGACAAAGAAATTACGCGTGTGATTGAAGTATTGAGTCGTCGTACTAAAAATAACCCAGTACTAATTGGCGAACCTGGGGTAGGTAAAACTGCAATTGCAGAAGGTCTTGCACAGGCGATTGTTAATAATGAAGTGCCTGAAACATTAAAAGATAAACGTGTCATGTCACTTGATATGGGAACAGTTGTAGCAGGTACTAAATATCGTGGTGAATTTGAAGAACGTTTGAAAAAAGTAATGGAAGAAATCCATCAAGCTGGTAACGTTATTCTATTTATTGATGAATTGCACACATTAGTTGGTGCTGGAGGTGCAGAAGGCGCAATTGATGCATCAAATATATTAAAACCAGCATTAGCTCGTGGTGAATTACAATGTATTGGTGCTACAACATTAGATGAATACCGTAAAAACATCGAGAAAGATGCAGCGTTAGAACGTCGTTTCCAACCCATTCAAGTTGATGAACCTTCTGTTGAAGATACAATCGCAATTTTAAAAGGATTACGAGATCGTTATGAAGCGCATCATCGTATTAATATTTCTGATGAAGCACTTGAAGCGGCTGCTAAATTAAGTGATCGCTATATATCTGATCGTTTCTTGCCTGACAAAGCAATTGATTTAATTGACGAAGCAAGTTCCAAAGTAAGACTGAAAAGTCATACAACACCTAACAACTTGAAAGAAATTGAGCAAGAAATTGAAAAAGTAAAAAATGAAAAAGACGCTGCAGTTCACGCTCAAGAATTCGAAAATGCGGCTAATTTACGTGATAAACAAACGAGACTTGAAAAACAATATGAAGATGCTAAAAATGAATGGCAAACAACGCAAGGTGATAAATCTACATCACTATCTAAAGAAGATATTGGCGAAGTGATTGCAGGCTGGACAGGCATACCACTTACAAAAATCAATGAAACAGAGTCAGACCGATTATTGAATCTTGAACAAACATTACATGATAGAGTGATTGGTCAAAATGACGCTGTAACATCTATAAGTAAAGCAGTACGTCGCGCACGTGCAGGATTGAAAGACCCTAAACGTCCAATCGGTAGCTTTATCTTCTTAGGACCAACTGGTGTAGGTAAGACGGAACTAGCTAGAGCGTTAGCAGAATCAATGTTTGGCGAAGAAGATGCAATGATTCGTGTTGATATGAGTGAGTTTATGGAAAAACATGCAGTGAGCCGTTTAGTTGGAGCGCCTCCTGGCTACGTAGGTCATGATGAGGGTGGCCAATTAACTGAAAAAGTTAGACGTAAACCTTATTCAGTTATTTTATTTGATGAAATTGAAAAGGCACATCCAGATGTGTTTAACATCTTATTACAAGTGCTAGATGATGGTCATCTAACGGATACTAAAGGACGTCAAGTTGATTTCCGTAATACTGTGATTATTATGACATCAAATGTTGGTGCACAAGAATTACAAGATCAACGCTTTGCAGGTTTCGGTGGTGGCTCTGACGGTCATGACTATGAAACGATTCGCAAGACAATGTTGAAAGAATTAAAAAATTCATTCCGTCCAGAATTCTTAAACCGTGTAGACGACATTATCGTATTCTATAAACTTTCTAAAGATGAATTGAAAGAAATTGTTACAATGATGGTTAATAAATTAACACAACGTCTTTCTGAACAAGATATTAATATTGTAGTAACCGACAAAGCGAAAGAAAAAATTGCGGAAGAAGGTTATGATCCAGAGTATGGTGCACGTCCATTAATCAGAGCTATTCAAAAAACAGTTGAAGATAACTTAAGTGAATTAATTTTAGATGGCAACCAAATCGAAGGTAAAGAAGTCGTGATTGATCATGATGGCGATGAATTTAAATATAATATCAATGAAAAAAATAATAATGTTTCAGATTCAGACGAAGATAGTGACGTAACTGAAACAGAAGCATAATTTAATAAAATGAACGTTAGGCCTAGCTGTTTTTAGGATAAAAATAGTATAGGGTTATAACGCAAAGTACGTGCTAACTAATGAAGATGAGATAATATTTATATAGTGCGTTTCTTAGCACTCGTCATTTATCTGGGAGTGGGACATGAATTCTTAATGGATTCTGTTCCACTCCTATTACTTTTTGAAATATAATGTAATGATTTCAACTGAAATAAAATGATTATCTATATACGTCATTTCGAACAATAAATATCAATATATTTATATAAAATGCTTAAGTTTACATTTGTCATTGTGCAACGTTACATATAAAATAGATTTGTTCAAAGAAAAATCGGAGGTGCAATTTTGGCCAAAAAGAAAGTGATTTTTGAGTGTATGGCTTGTGGCTATCAATCTCCAAAATGGATGGGAAAATGTCCTAATTGTGGTTCATGGAATCAAATGGAGGAAATTGTTGAAAAAGCTTCAAATCCCAAACACGGCGTTAAGACATCAACATCTAGCGCAAAGGTCCAGAAATTAAATGATATTAAGAATGAAGTGACGCCAAGAGTTCAGACAGAATCAAAGGAATTTAACCGCGTTTTAGGTGGTGGTATTGTAAGTGGTTCTTTAGTGTTAATAGGTGGAGATCCTGGTATTGGGAAATCAACACTATTACTACAAATTTGTGCATCACTATCACAAAAATTAAATGTACTGTATATTACGGGTGAAGAATCACTTAATCAAACTAAATTACGAGCTGATCGTTTAGATGAAGATTCTAGTAATTTAAACGTGCTGGCAGAAACGGATTTAGAAGTGATATATCAAACGGTTCAACAAGCACAGCCAGATATTTTAGTGGTCGATTCGATCCAAACCATATATCATCCAGAGATTAGTTCGGCACCTGGCTCTGTATCTCAAGTTCGAGAAAGTACGCAGAGTTTGATGAATATTGCCAAACAAATGAATATCGCCACATTTATCGTTGGTCATGTAACCAAAGAAGGTCAAATTGCAGGACCACGTTTATTAGAACATATGGTTGATACTGTGTTGTACTTTGAAGGAGATGAGCATCATGCTTATCGTATCTTGAGAGCAGTTAAGAACCGTTTTGGTTCTACTAATGAAATGGGCATATTTGAAATGAAACAAAGCGGATTGAAAGGGGTACATAATCCGTCAGAAATGTTCTTGGAAGAGCGGTCTACTAATGTACCTGGATCAACAATTGTAGCAACGATGGAAGGTACGCGACCATTGCTAATAGAAGTTCAAGCGTTAGTGACACCTACCACATTTAATAACCCTAGACGTATGGCTACAGGAATTGATCATAATCGTTTGAGTTTATTAATGGCAGTATTAGAGAAAAAGGAAAATTATTTATTACAACAACAGGATGCTTATATTAAAGTGGCAGGTGGTGTTCGATTAACAGAACCAGCAGTTGATTTAAGCGTTATTGTAGCGACAGCTTCAAGTTTCAAAGATAAGGCAGTGGATGGACTGGATTGTTATATTGGAGAAGTAGGTTTGACTGGTGAAGTGAGACGTGTTTCTCGAATTGAGCAACGTGTTCAAGAAGCGGCTAAATTAGGGTTTGAACGAGTTGTTATTCCACAAACTAATATTGGTGGATGGCAATTCCCTGAAGGTATTAAAGTAGTAGGCGTCTCTACTGTACATGAGGCGCTTAAATATGCTTTTAAAGCGTAACATAAGCTGAAAAAGAGGTGAGACTTTTGAAAGTATTAAAAGGCATTGTAATCATTATATATATTATCTTAGGTATGGCACTTGGTATTTTGCTAATACCTGAAATACTCAAAGATTTTAATATTAATGGTTATCCATTTTTAAATAATTATTATATTGACGGCTTAATAGGTATCGTAGTATTTTTCTTGATTTTTGGCTTCTTTATTAATAAAGTAACAAGAACTTTCAAAGCCGTTGAACATTGGATTATGCAACGTAGCGCAGTTGAAATTTTATTTGCAACACTCGGACTTATCATTGGCCTATTTATTTCAGTAATGGCCTCGTTTATTCTAGAAATGATTGGAAATACGATACTGAATCATCTTATACCACTTATTATTACTTTATTGCTATGTTATTTAGGCTTCCAATTTGGTTTGAAGAAGCGTGACGAAATGCTCATGTTCTTGCCGGAAAACATGGCGCGTTCTATGTCTAAAAGTAATATTAGTGCCGTACCTAAACTATTAGATACAAGCGCAATTATCGATGGTCGTATCTTAGATGTCATTCGATGTGGTTTTATCGATGGCGAAATACTTATTCCGCAAGGTGTCATTAATGAACTTCAAGTCGTTGCTGATGCGAATGATAGCGTGAAGCGTGAAAAAGGGCAACGTGGATTAGATATATTAAATGAATTATATGATTTAGATTATCCGACACGTGTGATACATCCACAAAAGTCTCACAGTGATATCGATGAACTATTAGTGAAATTAGCACAGAAATATCATGCGCATGTGATTACTACCGATTTTAATTTAAATAAAGTATGTCACGTTCAAGGAATTAAAGCGTTGAATGTGAATGACTTGTCTGAAGCAATTAAACCAAATGTACATCAAGGCGATCGCATTAATATTCTATTGACTAAAATGGGTAAAGAACCTGGTCAAGGTGTTGGCTATTTAGATGACGGTACAATGGTAGTGGTTGATAATGCGAAACCACTTGTTGGTAAGCATGTAGACTTAGAGGTCATCAGTTTATTGCAAACATCATCAGGTCGTATTATTTTCGCTAAAAAAGTTGACGATTCGGAATCATGATTCATAGAATAGGTTTGATGATGACAATAAAATATGTGTAAATGACTAGGTTTCATGTGAAACGCTAAATGTTGAGCGTACGCTTTTCAAATAGCAAAGCATGAAACCTATTTATGTAATGTGAGTGAATGTGCAACTAAGTGTGGTAAGTGGAAACATGTGACTTATCAAAGTATTGATTTAATGCTACAATAATGAAGAAATGCGAACTTTTATCTAAGATGAATGTAAAGTGGAAAGTTATTCGGAAACACGTCTAAAATGATAGTTTGGAATAACTTTTTTCTAATGGTTTGAAGATGTTTCTGAATGGTGTATGACTGCTCGGTTAAATTACAGAGCGCGTCACCTATATTAGATAAAGCGTATGAATTCGATGGTAAAACAGAATTAATAATTATAGGAGTGAATACGATGAGTGAACGCATTAGAGTGAGATATGCGCCAAGTCCAACTGGATATTTACACATTGGTAATGCAAGAACTGCATTATTTAACTATTTATTTGCTAAACATTACGATGGTGATTTCGTAGTGCGTATTGAAGATACAGATAGTAAACGTAATCTTGAAGATGGTGAGTCATCTCAATTTGATAACTTGAAATGGTTAGGTTTAGATTGGGATGAATCTATCGATAAAGATAAAGGTTATGGTCCTTATCGTCAATCTGAACGCGGTGACATCTATAATCCACTTATCCAGCAATTATTGGATGAAGATAAAGCTTATAAATGTTATATGACTGAAGAAGAACTTGAAAAAGAACGTGAAGAACAAATTGCACGTGGTGAAATGCCACGTTATGGTGGCCAACACGCACATTTAACTGAAGAGGAACGTCAACAATTTGAAGCTGAAGGACGTCGCCCATCAATTAGATTCCGTGTGCCTCAAGATCAAACGTATACGTTTAATGACATGGTGAAAGGTGAAATTTCATTCGATTCAAATAACATAGGAGATTGGGTTATCGTTAAAAAAGACGGCATACCTACGTATAATTTTGCTGTAGCCATCGATGATCACTATATGGAAATTTCTGATGTTATTCGTGGGGATGACCATGTTTCTAACACACCTAAACAACTTATGATTTATGAAGCGTTTGGTTGGGAACCACCACGTTTTGGTCATATGTCATTAATTGTTAATGAAGAACGCAAAAAACTAAGTAAACGTGATGGTCAAATTTTACAATTTATCGAGCAATATCGTGACTTAGGTTACTTACCAGAAGCATTATTTAACTTTATTACATTATTAGGTTGGTCTCCAGAAGGCGAAGAAGAAATCTATTCTAAAGAAGAATTTATTAAGATCTTTGATGAGAAACGTCTTTCTAAATCACCAGCAATGTTCGATAGACAAAAATTAGCTTGGGTTAATAACCAATATATGAAAACGAAAGATACGGATACTGTATTTGAACTTGCATTACCGCATCTTATCAAAGCTAATTTAATCCCAGAATCTCCAAGTGAAGCTGATAGAGAATGGGGTCGCAAATTAGTTGCACTTTACCAAAAAGAAATGAGTTATGCAGGCGAAATTGTACCGTTATCTGAAATGTTCTTCCATGAAATGCCTGAATTAGGTGAAGAAGAGCAAGAGGTTATTAATGGGGAACAAGTACCAGAATTAATGTCACATCTATATGGTAAATTAGAAGCTTTAGAACCATTTGAAGCGGGTGACATCAAAAAGACAATTAAAGAAGTACAAAAAGAAACAGGTATTAAAGGTAAACAATTATTCATGCCAATTCGTGTTGCCGTAACAGGTCAAATGCATGGTCCTGAATTACCAAATACTATTGAAGTACTAGGTAAAGACAAAGTATTATCACGATTAAAAAAATACGTGTAAATGGTGTAAAGCATATACGTGAACAAGATGAACTTTTCATTTAGCTAACACTTGAAATTTTACATTAAAGCAAATAAGATAAAGTTAAACATGGTAAAGTCATGTTAATGTTGATATTACAAGCGCAAAGGATTAGTAAATATTAGACTATGATTTCAGAGAGTGTACGGTCGCTGCGAGTACACCATAGACGATATTGAATGCACCTTTGTTTGATCAACTAAATAAAGTCAATGAGTATGATAAAGTTAACTTTATCACCTATAGGTAGGGTGAAGTACTAGCTTAATTTTATCTAGAATACAGAGTGGAACCGTGCAGTAGCGCCTCTAGCATCTTAGTGTTAGGGGTGCTATTTTGTTTATCTATTATGTATATCAGTAGTGTGTATATTGATTTTGATAAATTTTTAACTTTTTAAAAAACTGAGGGGGCGACAGTCTTGATAAAAAGAATTAGAGACGATGTGAAAATGGTGTTTGAACAAGACCCAGCAGCGCGTACAACATTTGAGGTGATTACAACTTATGCTGGATTACATGCAGTATGGAGTCATCTAATTGCGCATAAACTATATAATAAAAAACGTTATGTACTTGCGAGAATCATATCTCAAGTATCACGTTTCTTTACAGGGATTGAAATACATCCAGGTGCTAAAATTGGCAAACGCTTATTCATAGACCATGGTATGGGCGTTGTCATTGGTGAAACTTGTACAATTGGTGATAATGTAACTATTTATCAAGGTGTCACACTAGGTGGTACAGGTAAAGAAAAAGGAAAACGTCATCCTGATATTGGCGATAACGTATTAATCGCAGCGGGATCAAAAGTGCTAGGTAATATTCAAATTGATTCAAATGTAAATATTGGTGCGAATTCAGTAGTATTACAATCAGTTCCAAGTTATACGACTGTCGTCGGTATTCCAGGACATATTGTTAAACAAGAAGGTAAACGTATTGGTAAAACATTTGATCATCGTAATTTACCTGACCCATTATTTGAACAAATTAAGCAACTAGAAAAACAACTAGAAAAAGCTAAGAACGGAGAGATTAAAGATGATTACATTATATAATACTTTGACACGTCAAAAAGAGACATTTGAACCGATTGAACCAGGTAAGGTGAAAATGTATGTTTGCGGTCCGACGGTATACAATTACATTCATATTGGTAATGCGCGTCCAGCTATTAATTATGATGTGGTGCGTAGATATTTCGAATATAAAGGGTATGAAGTGATTTATGTTTCAAATTTCACTGATGTAGACGATAAATTAATTAACCGTTCGAAAGAATTGAATGAGAGTGTGCCAGATATTGCAGATAAATATATTAAAGCATTTTATGAAGATGTTGGCGCATTAAATGTTAAGAAAGCTACTTCAAATCCTCGTGTAATGAATCATATGGACGAGATTATTGATTTTATTAAAGATTTAGTTGACGACGGTTATGCCTACGAGAGTGATGGCGATGTATATTTTAGAACGCGTCAATTTGAGGGGTACGGTAAATTAAGTCATCAGTCATTAGATGATTTAAAAGTAGGCGCAAGAATTGAAGCTGGAGAACAAAAAGAAGATGCGCTAGATTTCACATTATGGAAAAAAGCAAAACCTGGTGAAATTAGTTGGGAAAGTCCTTTTGGTGAAGGACGTCCAGGTTGGCATATTGAATGTTCTGTAATGGCGTTTCACGAATTAGGTAAAACAATTGATATTCACGCCGGTGGTTCTGATTTACAATTCCCACATCATGAAAATGAGATTGCCCAATCAGAAGCACATAATCACGCGCCATTTGCAAATTACTGGATGCATAACGGCTTTATAAATATTGATAACGAAAAAATGAGTAAATCATTAGGTAACTTTATTTTAGTGCATGACATTATTAAAGAAGTAGATCCTGATGTATTACGATTCTTTATGATTAGCGTACATTATAGAAGTCCTATTAATTATAATTTAGAACTGGTTAATGCAGCTAAGAGTGGTTTAGAGCGTATCCGAAATAGTTATCAATTGATAGAAGAACGTGAAACGATTGCGACAGATATTGTTGACCAATCTAATTATATTGATCAAATCGATGCTATTTTAGAACAATTTGAGACTGTTATGGATGATGATTTCAATACTGCCAACGCAGTTACTGCTTGGTATGATTTGTCTAAACTTGCGAATAAATACGTTTTAGAAAACAATACATCTACGCAAGTCATTTCAAGACTTAAAGAAGTTTATCAAATATTCAGTGATGTGCTCGGTGTGCCACTTAAAGGTAATGAATCAGATATGTTACTTGATGAAGATATTGAAAAACTCATCGAAGAACGTAATGAAGCGCGTAAAAATAAAGACTTTGCACGTGCAGATGAAATTAGAGATATGCTTAAAGAACAAAATATTATACTAGAAGATACGCCACAAGGTGTACGCTTTAAACGTGGATAGTATGGATATTAAATTATTAAATCCATTAACATTAGCCTACATGGGTGACGCAGTATTGGACCAGCACGTGCGTGAATATATTGTTCTTAAATTACAAAGTAAGCCCAATCGATTACATCAAGTTTCGAAAAGTTATGTGTCTGCTAAAAGTCAGGCACAAACTTTAGAAACATTGTTTGAAATGAATTGGTTCACTGATGAAGAACGAGACATTGTTAAAAGAGGTCGCAATGCTAAAAGTCACACTAAGGCTAAAAATACAGATATTCAAACTTACCGTAAAAGTTCTGGGTTAGAAGCAGTCATTGGATTTTTATATTTAGATCATCAAGAAGAAAGATTGAAAAATTTACTTGATATGATTGTACAAACAGTCAATGAAAGGTAGTGAAGACAGTGGAAGATATCGTTATTGTCGGTAGACATGCTGTTAAAGAAGCGATTGTTTCTGGCCATACAATTAATAAAATTTGGATTCAAGAAGGTATTAGAAAGCAACAAATTAATGATATTTTACAAAATGCAAAAGCACAAAAATTAATTGTGCAAACTGTGCCAAAATCCAAATTAGATAATTTAGCAAATGCACCTCATCAAGGTGTCGCTGCACTGATTGCCCCATATGAATATGCGGATTTCGATCAATTTATACAATCGCAAAAAGATAAAGAAGGTTTATCAACGGTTGTAATTTTAGATGGCTTGGAAGACCCACATAACTTAGGTTCAATATTAAGAACGGCAGATGCTAGTGGTGTTGATGGTGTTATTATTCCTAAAAGACGTTCAGTTGCGCTGACACAAACTGTAGCTAAAGCATCCACTGGTGCGATCCAACACGTTCCGGTTATGCGTGTTACAAATTTAGCTAAAACCATTGATGAATTAAAGGAACATGGCTACTGGGTGGCTGGTGCTGAAGCGGATAATGCCACAGACTATAGAGATATGGCGGCGGATATGCCATTAGCTATCGTTATAGGTAGTGAAGGTCAAGGTATGAGTAGATTAGTTAAAGATAAATGTGATTTTTACATCAAGATACCAATGGTTGGACATGTGAATAGCCTTAATGCATCTGTAGCTGCGAGTCTAATGATGTATGAGGTCTATCGTAAACGTCATCAAATTGAGGACAACGCATGAAAGATAGATATTTAATTATTGATGGCTACAATATGATTGGACAGTCACCGGAACTCGGTAAGATTGCAAAGCATAATTTGCAAGAAGCACGCGAACAATTATTAGATGCCATTGCTAACTATAATGCTGTTGTCGCTGATGAAGTTGTATGTGTGTTTGATGCATATGAACAATCAGGTATAGAAAGAGAATACATTTATCATGGTGTAAAAACAGTATTTACTAAAGAAAAAGAAACAGCAGATAGCTATATCGAACGTTATGTTTATAACCTATATAACAAACACACAACACATATTACCGTTGTAACGAGTGATATGAGTGAGCAACATGCCATATTTGGTGCTGGCGCATATCGAGTATCTTCGAGAGAAATGTGGCGTGATTTAAGAGAGAATGAAATCACGGTCAGTAAGTCTTTGGATAATTTCACAGAAAGTAAACCAAGAACTCGAATTTCATTATCAAATGATGTATTAGCAGAATTTGAAAAAATAAGACGCGGGAATCATAACAAAGATTGAAATTGCCCACTTGTCTTTTGAAAATAACATCGTATAAACTTTCTCTAACTTAATTTGAAAGGGAAGGTTTATGGCGCATCAATTCAAACAACTAGAGGAGACATTTAAAGCGTTTCAAAATAGTCATTGCAGTCTCGAACGAGAAAGATTATTTATAGAAATAGTAAATCATATACAACCGAAGCTTATTCAAAAGTTTAAAAGTTCTAGAGTACAGAATGAAGAAATAGAAGATTTAGTACAAGAATCACTAATCAGAATTTACCTAGCACTCCATACATTTGATTTTAGTACGAATGTTCCTTTCGAACATTATTTAAACTGTATTGTACGTTCAATGCGAAATGATTTTTGGAGAAGAAAGTATACCGAAATGAATAAACGAGATAGTATGATTAATGACTATGTCATCGAATATAGATTGAACCAATCTATCAAACGTATTGAAGAAGCATGTATGTTACATGAGCAACGTAAAATGCTAACGCGTAGTTTAACAGCACTAAGTCAGTTTGAACGTTGCGTAGCACAATTACTAATGTCTGATTATACGCCTAATGAAATTGCGAAACATTTAGGTATTAAAGATAAAGTGGTTTACAATAGTATTCAACGTTGTAAAATAAAAATGAAGTGTTATTTATTGAAGCATCATTAGTAAGTTGTAATAGCATTTATATAGCGGTGCTAGTTTGACATTTAATGTTTGATTTATGTATAGTATACTGGTATTAAAATGAGCAAAGGTGAACTGAATTGAAAAAAGTACCTTTAATTTGTGAAGTTTGTGGTACAAGAAACTATAATGTACCGAAAAAAGAAACTTCTGCAACGAGATTAGAATTAAAAAAATATTGTTCGAGATGTAATGCGCATACGATTCACAAAGAGTCTAAATAATAGTGGAACTATTACGATTAGAGGTAGCGGTTAACTAACTGTGAGTATGGAGGTAATTTTGATGGCTAAAGATAAGGGCACAAACAAAGAAAAAGATAGTTTCTTCCAAGGCGTTAAAAGTGAAATGGAAAAAACAAGTTGGCCAACAAAAGAAGAACTTTTTAAATATACTGTGATTGTAGTTTCTACAGTAATCTTCTTTATGGTCTTTTTCTGGGTGTTAGATATAGGTATTGGTAATTTAATTGAATTATTTAGATAAGAATAAGGAGTGACAACATGTCTGAAGAGGTTGGCGCAAAGCGTTGGTATGCTGTGCATACGTATTCTGGATATGAAAACAAGGTTAAGAAGAATTTAGAAAAAAGAGTAGAATCAATGAATATGACAGAACAGATTTTTAGAGTTGTCATACCTGAAGAGGAAGAAACACAAGTTAAAGATGGGAAAGCTAAAAAACTACTTAAAAAAACATTCCCTGGTTATGTACTTGTAGAATTAGTAATGACTGATGAATCTTGGTATGTAGTACGTAATACACCAGGTGTTACAGGATTCGTTGGTTCAGCTGGTGCAGGTTCTAAACCAAATCCATTACTTCCTGAAGAAATGAGATTCATCTTGAAACAAATGGGATTGAAAGAAAAAACAATTGATGTTGAATTAGATGTCGGTGAACAAGTTCGTATTAAATCTGGACCATTTGCTAATCAAGTAGGAGAAGTTCAAGAGATTGAACCTGACAAGTTCAAATTAACAGTATTGGTTGATATGTTCGGAAGAGAAACACCAGTTGAAGTTGAATTTGATCAAATCGAAAAATTATAATCAAGTAATTATGGAAAAATATTGAACAACTAAAAAGATGAAATTTTACTATTGCTTTTTAAGTTGGTTCAGTGTTAAAATAATGTGGTCGCGTTTTTATAGCGCTCATTTCGTCACGAAATGTTTATGAGTGGGAGGGCAAAACTGAGCCCTGTGACCACATCACGATATCAAGGAGGTGCACATCGTGGCTAAAAAAGTAGAAAAAGTAGTTAAATTACAAATTCCTGCAGGTAAAGCGAACCCAGCACCACCAGTTGGTCCAGCATTAGGTCAAGCAGGTGTGAACATCATGGGATTCTGTAAAGAATTCAACGCACGTACGCAAGAACAAGCAGGTTTAATCATTCCGGTAGAAATCAGTGTTTATGAAGATCGTTCATTTACATTCATTACTAAAACTCCACCGGCTCCAGTACTACTTAAAAAAGCAGCTGGCGTAGAAAAAGGTTCTGGTGAACCTAACAAAACTAAAGTTGCTACAGTAACTAAAGATCAAGTACGTGAAATTGCTCAAACTAAAATGCAAGACTTAAATGCTGCAGACGAAGAAGCAGCTATGCGTATTATCGAAGGTACTGCACGTAGTATGGGTATCACTGTACAATAATTAAAGAATATTAAGTTAGTTTAATTTTGAAATAAACTGATAGACGATAGCAGGTAACAGAAATGACAACGACAATATTGTCTATGATTGGTCTGGATGACTAGTAATTTCTTATGAGATTACTCAAACATTAGACATTCATCTGTTATCTGCTCTTAACTTGTGTTAGACACAAGTAAGCGTGGGAGGAAATTCCGCTAAAACCACTAAAGGAGGAACAATAAATGGCTAAAAAAGGTAAAAAGTATCAAGAAGCAGCTAATAAAGTTGATCGTACTAAACACTATAGTGTTGAAGAAGCAATCAGCTTAGCTAAAGAAACAAGCATTGCTAACTTTGACGCATCAGTTGAAGTTGCTTTCCGTTTAGGAATTGATACACGTAAAAATGACCAACAAATCCGTGGTGCAGTAGTGTTACCAAACGGAACTGGTAAATCACAACGTGTATTAGTATTTGCTAAAGGTGACAAAATCACTGAAGCAGAAGAAGCAGGCGCAGATTACGTAGGTGAATCTGAATACGTACAAAAAATCCAACAAGGTTGGTTCGACTTTGACGTAGTAGTAGCTACTCCAGACATGATGGGCGAAGTTGGTAAATTAGGTCGTGTATTAGGACCTAAAGGTTTAATGCCAAACCCTAAAACTGGTACAGTAACTATGGACGTTAAAAAAGCTGTTGAAGAAATCAAAGCTGGTAAAGTTGAATACCGTGCTGAAAAAGCTGGTATTGTACATGCTTCAATCGGTAAAGTTTCATTTAGCGATGAAAAATTAGTTGAAAACTTCAAAACGTTACAAGATGTTTTAGCTAAAGCTAAACCATCATCAGCTAAAGGTACTTACTTCAAATCTGTTGCTGTAACTACAACAATGGGTCCTGGAGTTAAAATTGATACTTCATCATTCAAATTATAATTAAGTGTAAACTTATTGAAAATAGAACCTGTGACTTTTTGAAAGTCGCAGGTTATTTTTATGTATAGATATAAATTAAGTCCTGTAAAAAGTGTCGCATGAAGATGACGCGTAAAACATCTGTATGCACAGGCTATTAAAAGTCATCTATAAACATTAGTGGTCGTATGTGGATGTAACATAACGCTTAATTTCTACAATGACTATAACTTTTGCTCGGTTGATTACAAAAAAATTGAAAAAGTTATTGACATATTACAACAATGAGGTTATATTATTTATTGTGATTATTTTACCTAAGACAGTAGGAGTTAACCATTAACTTAAAACATCATCCTGCCGAGGCTAAAATTGACTTGAACGTGTGATCATATAAATGATCTTTCAAGCGCTTTTTGCCGTGGGTAGAAAGTGCTTTTTTTATTGAGAAATTTAAAAAGCACCAAAAATAAAAATGGAGGTGTCTGAATGTCTGCTATTATCGAAGCTAAAAAACAACAAGTTGATGTTATTGCTGAACAACTTAAAAATTCAGTTTCAACTGTTATCGTCGACTACCGTGGCTTAACTGTTGCAGAAGTAACTGAATTACGTTCACAATTACGTGAAGCTGGTGTTGAATATAAAGTTTATAAAAACACTATGGTTCGTCGTGCAGCTGAACAAGCAGGTATCGAAGGCTTAGATGAATTCTTAACAGGTCCTACAGCTGTTGCAACTTCAACTGAAGATGTAGTAGCACCAGCGAAAGTTATCGCAGGATTTGCTAAAGAACATGAAGCTTTAGAAATCAAAACAGGCGTTATGGAAGGTAACCTTATTTCAGCAGAAGAAGTTAAAACTGTTGGTTCATTACCTTCACACGATGGTCTTGTTTCTATGCTTTTATCAGTATTACAAGCTCCAGTACGCAACTTCGCTTATGCGGTTAAAGCTGTTGGAGAACAAAAAGAAGAAAGCGCTGAATAATTGCGCATAAAATTTTAAAATAATTGGAGGAAATATAAAATGGCTAATCAAGAACAAATCATTGAAGCAATTAAAGAAATGTCAGTATTAGAATTAAACGATTTAGTAAAAGCAATTGAAGAAGAATTTGGTGTAACAGCAGCAGCTCCTGTAGCAGCAGCTGGTGCAGCTGGTGGCGGAGACGCAGCAGCAGAAAAAACTGAATTTGACGTTGAGTTAACTTCAGCTGGATCTTCAAAAATCAAAGTTGTTAAAGCAGTTAAAGAAGCAACTGGCTTAGGCTTAAAAGATGCTAAAGAATTAGTAGATAACGCTCCTAAAGTAATCAAAGAAGGCGTTGCTAAAGAAGAAGCTGAAAAACTTAAAGAACAATTAGAAGAAGTTGGAGCTACTGTAGAATTAAAATAATTCTAGTATCTTAACTTAATATCGAAAGTTAGTATATTCGATGTATTTATAACAGTACATTGATATAATTAACTTGAATTCTTTGAGAAATTAAAACCCCGTTATCACGATAACGGGGTTTTACTTCATTTTCTAGTAAAATAAAGATGAACAATGAAAAAAAGAGGTGGCGTTATGGGACACTATTATGATGAAAATCCTGATGTACAAAGTGATGAAAGAGTCATTCACTATCATTACCATAAACATCAATTAAATCTAACTACAGATGCAGGCGTATTCTCAAAAGCGCAAGTAGATTTTGGATCAGATACTTTAGTACAAACCTTTTTAAATGAACATCCTCCTGGTCCAAGTAAAGCAATTGCTGATGTCGGGTGTGGCTATGGCCCGATTGGATTAATGATTGCTAAAGTTTCACCGCATCATCAAATTACCATGGTTGATGTTAATCATCGTGCGTTAAGTCTTGCTGAAAAGAATAAAAAAGCAAATCAAATTGATAACGTCATTATTAAGGAAAGCGATGGTTTATCGCAATTGAAGGATTGTCATTTCGATTATGTGCTAACAAATCCTCCTATTAGAGCTGGAAAAGAAGTTGTTCATCGTATTTTCGAAGAAGCATATCAACAGCTCAATGCTCAAGGTGAGTTGTACGTTGTGATCCAAAAGAAACAGGGTATGCCTTCTGCTAAGAAGAAAATGGAAGAGATTTTTAATAATGTCGAAATTGTTAATAAGAACAAGGGATACTACATTTTGAAAAGCCGAAAAGGTTGATTTCAAAAGTGTATTCTGATATAGTTATAAAATGTAAAAATTTATGTTCAATAAGTGTGTACTTTTACGCGAAAAGAGTATGATAAACAAGAATAAATGTAGAATCGAAAATGGTGTCATCAACTGTGTTGCCGTTTTCTTTTTGTCTTGTTATACGAAATTTTCATGCGTATTGGTTCATCACACAATATTTGAGGGGTGAATCTGTTTGGCAGGTCAAGTTGTCCAATATGGAAGACATCGTAAACGTAGAAATTATGCGAGAATTTCAGAAGTATTAGAATTACCAAACTTAATAGAAATTCAAACTAAATCTTACGACTGGTTCCTAAAAGAAGGTTTATTAGAAATGTTCCGTGATATCTCTCCAATTGAAGATTTCACAGGTAACCTTTCATTAGAATTTGTAGATTATCGATTAGGTGAACCAAAATATGATTTAGAAGAATCAAAAAACCGTGACGCTACTTATGCTGCACCTCTTCGTGTTAAAGTACGTCTAATAATTAAAGAAACTGGCGAAGTTAAAGAACAAGAAGTATTCATGGGTGACTTCCCATTAATGACAGATACAGGTACATTTGTAATCAATGGTGCAGAACGTGTAATCGTGTCTCAATTAGTACGTTCACCATCCGTTTACTTCAATGAGAAAATTGACAAAAACGGTCGTGAAAACTACGATGCAACAATTATTCCTAACCGTGGTGCATGGTTAGAATATGAAACGGATGCGAAAGATGTAGTATATGTACGTATTGATAGAACACGTAAATTACCGTTAACAGTATTATTACGTGCTTTAGGTTTCTCTCACGATCAATCAATTATTGATTTATTAGGAGACAGTGAATACTTACGTAATACACTTGAAAAAGACAGCACTGAAAATACTGAACAAGCATTATTAGAAATATACGAACGTTTACGTCCTGGTGAGCCACCAACAGTTGAAAATGCGAAAAGTTTATTATATTCACGCTTTTTCGACCCTAAACGTTATGATTTAGCAAGTGTTGGTCGTTACAAAGCAAATAAAAAGTTACACTTAAAACACCGCTTATTTAACCAAAAATTAGCAGAACCAATCGTCAATAGCGAAACTGGTGAAATTGTTGCTGAAGAAGGTACAGTATTAGATCGTCGTAAATTAGACGAAATTATGGAAGTTTTAGAAACAAATGCTAATAGTGAAGTGTTTGAATTAGAAGGTACAGTTATTGATGAACCTGTTGAAATTCAATCAATTAAAGTTTACGTTCCAAATGATGAAGAAGGTCGTACAACTACTTTAATTGGTAATGCTTTACCTGATTCAGAAGTTAAATGTATTACACCAGCAGATATCATTGCGTCAATGAGTTATTTCTTTAACTTGTTAAATGGTATTGGTTATACAGACGACATTGACCATTTAGGTAACCGTCGTTTACGTTCAGTTGGTGAATTATTACAAAACCAATTCCGTATCGGTTTATCAAGAATGGAACGTGTTGTGCGTGAAAGAATGTCAATTCAAGATACAGATTCAATCACACCACAACAATTAATTAATATTCGTCCTGTAATTGCTTCTATTAAAGAGTTCTTCGGTAGCTCTCAATTATCACAATTCATGGACCAAGCTAACCCGTTAGCTGAGTTAACACATAAACGTCGTCTATCTGCCCTAGGACCTGGTGGTTTAACACGTGAACGTGCTCAAATGGAAGTGCGTGACGTTCACTACTCTCACTATGGACGTATGTGTCCTATCGAGACACCAGAGGGACCAAACATTGGTTTGATCAACTCACTTTCAAGTTATGCACGTGTGAATGAATTTGGTTTCATTGAAACACCATATCGTAAAGTAGACTTAGACACTAACTCTATTACAGATCAAATCGACTACTTAACAGCTGATGAAGAAGATAGCTATGTAGTTGCCCAAGCGAACTCTCGCTTAGATGAAAATGGCCGTTTCTTAGATGATGAAGTAGTGTGTCGTTTCCGTGGTAATAACACAGTTATGGCCAAAGAGAAAATGGACTACATGGACGTATCTCCAAAACAAGTAGTATCAGCTGCGACAGCATGTATTCCATTCCTTGAAAACGATGACTCTAACCGTGCCTTAATGGGTGCGAACATGCAACGTCAAGCAGTACCATTGATGAACACTGAAGCACCATTTGTTGGTACAGGTATGGAACACGTTGCTGCACGTGACTCAGGCGCTGCAATTACTGCTAAACATAGAGGTCGTGTTGAACATGTTGAATCTAAAGAAATCTTAGTTCGTCGATTAGTAGAAGAGAACGGCATTGAACATGAAGGTGAATTAGATCGCTATCCATTAGCTAAATTCAAACGTTCAAATACAGGTACGTGTTATAACCAACGTCCAATTGTTACAGTTGGCGACGTTGTTGAGTACAATGAAATTTTAGCTGACGGACCATCTATGGAATTAGGTGAAATGGCGTTAGGACGTAACGTTGTAGTTGGTTTCATGACTTGGGACGGTTACAACTATGAGGATGCTGTTATTATGAGTGAACGTCTAGTTAAAGATGACGTTTATACTTCAATTCATATTGAAGAATATGAATCAGAAGCGCGTGATACTAAACTAGGACCTGAAGAAATCACTCGTGACATTCCAAACGTGTCAGAAAATGCACTTAAAAACTTAGATGATCGTGGTATTGTCTACGTTGGTGCTGAAGTTAAAGACGGTGACATCTTAGTAGGTAAAGTAACGCCTAAAGGTGTGACTGAATTAACAGCTGAAGAAAGATTATTACATGCTATCTTCGGTGAGAAAGCACGTGAAGTACGTGATACATCATTACGTGTACCTCACGGTGCCGGTGGTATCGTTCTTGATGTTAAAGTGTTTAATCGTGAAGAAGGCGATGATACTTTATCACCAGGCGTTAACCAATTAGTACGTGTATACATCGTACAAAAACGTAAAATCCACGTTGGGGATAAAATGTGTGGTCGTCACGGTAACAAAGGGGTTATCTCTAAGATTGTACCTGAAGAAGATATGCCTTACTTACCAGATGGACGTCCAATCGATATCATGTTAAACCCACTTGGTGTACCATCTCGTATGAACATCGGACAAGTATTAGAACTACACTTAGGTATGGCTGCTAAAAACTTAGGCATCCATGTTGCATCTCCAGTATTCGATGGTGCGAACGATGATGATGTATGGTCAACAATCGAAGAGGCAGGTATGGCGCGTGACGGTAAAACAGTCTTATACGATGGTAGAACAGGTGAACCATTCGATAATCGTATTTCTGTTGGTGTTATGTACATGCTTAAACTTGCACACATGGTTGACGACAAACTTCATGCGCGTTCAACTGGTCCATACTCACTTGTAACGCAACAACCACTTGGTGGTAAAGCACAATTCGGTGGACAACGTTTTGGTGAGATGGAGGTATGGGCACTAGAAGCTTATGGTGCTGCTTACACATTACAAGAAATCTTAACTTACAAATCTGACGATACTGTAGGACGTGTTAAAACTTACGAAGCTATCGTTAAAGGTGAAAACATCTCTAGACCAAGTGTTCCAGAATCATTCCGTGTATTGATGAAAGAATTACAAAGTTTAGGTTTAGATGTCAAAGTTATGGATGAACATGATAATGAAATCGAAATGGCGGATGTTGATGATGAAGATGCAACTGAGCGCAAAGTAGATTTACAACAAAAAGATGTTCCTGAAACACAAAAAGAAACTACTGACTAATTAGAAATAGAAGTTATCTAACATAAGGGATATGAAACTCAGTTCGATTTAATTCTGAAACATGGATAAATCGTACTGATTTCCTCCCTATATTCATAATGACTTGTTTTAGTTTCAATAGATGTAAATCAATCAAATAGCACAGCTAATCTAAATTGAAGGAGGTAGGCTCCTTGATTGATGTAAATAATTTCCATTATATGAAAATCGGTTTAGCCTCACCTGAAAAAATCCGTTCATGGTCATACGGTGAAGTAAAAAAACCAGAAACAATCAACTATCGTACATTGAAACCAGAAAAAGATGGTCTTTTCTGTGAAAGAATTTTTGGACCTACAAAAGACTGGGAATGTAGTTGTGGTAAGTACAAACGTGTACGCTACAAAGGCATGGTCTGTGACAGATGTGGTGTAGAAGTAACTAAATCTAAAGTACGTCGTGAAAGAATGGGACACATTGAATTAGCTGCTCCAGTTTCACATATTTGGTATTTCAAAGGTATTCCAAGTCGTATGGGTCTTTTATTAGACATGTCTCCTAGAGCATTAGAAGAAGTGATTTACTTCGCTTCATATGTTGTTGTAGATCCAGGCCCAACTGGCTTAGAGAAAAAATCTTTACTATCTGAAGCTGAATTCAGAGATTATTATGATAAATATCCAGGCCAATTTGTCGCTAAAATGGGTGCTGAAGGTATTAAAGATTTATTAGAAGAAATCAACTTAGACGAAGAATTAAAATCATTACGTGACGAATTAGAATCTGCAACAGGTCAAAGATTGACACGTGCGATTAAACGTTTAGAAGTTGTTGAATCATTCAGAAACTCTGGTAATAACCCAGCATGGATGATTTTAGATGTACTTCCAATTATTCCACCAGAAATCCGTCCAATGGTTCAGTTAGATGGTGGACGTTTCGCAACAAGTGATTTAAATGACTTATACCGTCGTGTAATTAACCGTAACAACCGTTTGAAACGTTTATTAGACTTAGGTGCTCCTGGCATCATCGTTCAAAACGAAAAACGTATGTTACAAGAAGCTGTAGATGCTTTAATTGACAACGGTCGTCGTGGTCGTCCAGTTACTGGTCCAGGTAACAGACCATTGAAATCTCTTTCACATATGCTGAAAGGTAAACAAGGTCGTTTCCGTCAAAACTTACTTGGTAAACGTGTTGACTATTCAGGTCGTTCAGTTATTGCAGTTGGACCAAGCTTGAAAATGTATCAATGTGGATTACCTAAAGAAATGGCCCTTGAATTGTTCAAACCATTCGTAATGAAAGAATTAGTTCAACGTGAAATTGCTACGAACATCAAAAACGCTAAAAGTAAAATTGAACGTATGGACGATGAAGTTTGGGACGTATTAGAAGATGTTATCAGAGAACATCCTGTATTACTTAACCGTGCACCTACACTTCACAGATTAGGTATCCAAGCATTCGAACCTACATTAGTTGAAGGTCGTGCTATCCGTCTTCACCCACTTGTAACAACAGCTTACAACGCGGACTTTGACGGTGACCAAATGGCTGTTCACGTTCCTTTATCTAAAGAAGCACAAGCTGAAGCACGTATGTTAATGCTAGCTGCGCAAAACATCTTGAACCCTAAAGATGGTAAACCTGTTGTAACACCATCACAAGATATGGTACTAGGTAACTATTACCTTACTTTAGAACGTAAAGATGCAGTAAACACTGGCACAATCTTTAATGATACTAATGAAGTGCTTAAAGCATATGCAAATGGTTATGTACATTTACACACTCGTATTGGTGTGCATGCGAAATCATTTAATAACCCTACATTTACAGAAGCTCAAAACAACAAAATTTTAGCTACTTCAGTAGGTAAAGTGATCTTCAATGAAATCATTCCTGATTCATTCGCATTTATTAATGAACCTAGCCAAACTAATCTTGAAGGTAAAACACCGGATAAATACTTTATTGATCCAACTCAATTAGGTGAAGGTGGACTTAAAGCTTACTTTGAAGAACAAGAACTTATTGAACCATTCAATAAAAAATTCTTAGGTAATATTATTGCCGAAGTCTTCAATAGATTTAGCATCACTGACACATCTATGATGCTTGACCGTATGAAAGATTTAGGTTTCAAATTCTCATCTAAAGCGGGTATTACTGTTGGTGTAGCAGATATTGTTGTACTTCCAGATAAACAAGATATCTTAGATGAACATGAAAAATTAGTTGAACGCGTATCTAAACAATTTAACCGTGGTTTAATTACTGAAGATGAACGTTATAATGCGGTTGTTGAAATTTGGACAGATGCCAAAGATCAAATTCAAGGCGAATTAATGCAATCACTTGAGAAAACAAACCCAATCTTCATGATGAGTGACTCTGGTGCCCGTGGTAACGCATCTAACTTTACTCAGTTAGCTGGTATGCGTGGTTTAATGGCCGCTCCATCAGGTAAAATTATCGAGTTACCTATCACATCTTCATTCCGTGAAGGTTTAACGGTATTAGAATACTTCATCTCTACTCACGGTGCGCGTAAAGGTCTTGCCGATACAGCCCTTAAAACAGCTGACTCTGGTTACCTTACTCGTCGTCTTGTTGACGTTGCACAAGATGTTATCGTTCGTGAAGAAGACTGTGGTACAGATCGTGGTTTACTCGTTTCTGATATCAAAGAAGGTACAGAAATGATCGAACCATTCATCGAACGTATTGAAGGACGTTACTCTAAAGAAACAATTCGTCATCCTGAAACGGATGAAATTATCATTCGTCCAGATGAATTAATTACAGCTGAAATTGCTAAGAAAATCACTGATGCAGGCATTGAACAAATGTACATCCGCTCAGCATTTACTTGTAACACACGTCACGGTGTTTGTGAAAAATGTTACGGTAAAAACCTTGCAACAGGTGAAAAAGTTGAAGTGGGTGAAGCAGTTGGTACAATCGCTGCACAATCAATCGGTGAACCTGGTACCCAACTTACAATGCGTACATTCCATACAGGTGGTGTAGCAGGAAGCGATATCACTCAAGGTCTTCCTCGTATCCAAGAGATTTTCGAAGCACGTAATCCTAAAGGTCAAGCCGTGATTACTGAAATCGAAGGTGTCGTTGAAGATATTAAATTAGCTAAAGACCGTCAACAAGAAATTGTTGTTAAAGGTGCTAATGAAACAAGATCTTACTTAGCTTCAGGTACTTCTAGATTGAAAGTAGAAATCGGTCAATCAGTTGAACGTGGTGAAGTGTTAACAGAAGGTTCAATCGAGCCTAAGAACTTCTTAGCCGTTGCTGGTTTAAATGCAACTGAAAGCTACTTACTTAAAGAAGTTCAAAAAGTTTATCGTATGCAAGGTGTAGAAATCGACGATAAACACGTTGAAGTAATGGTAAGACAAATGCTACGTAAAGTTAGAATCATTGAAGCTGGCGATACTAAGTTATTACCTGGTTCATTGGTTGATATTCATAACTTTACAGATGCAAACAGAGAAGCATTTAAAGAACGTAAACGTCCAGCAACAGCTAAACCAGTATTGCTTGGTATTACTAAAGCTTCTCTTGAAACAGAAAGCTTCTTATCAGCAGCGTCATTCCAAGAAACAACACGTGTGCTTACAGATGCAGCTATCAAAGGTAAACGTGATGACTTACTTGGACTTAAAGAGAACGTTATTATCGGTAAGTTAATTCCAGCTGGTACTGGTATGAGACGTTATAGCGACGTTAAATACGATAAAGCGGAAACACCAGTTACTGAAACTGAAGAAGCCGAAGTTATTGAATAAACTATAAAATAAAGCCTATTAGGAATTATTTTCATAATTGACGAGACGGGACATATCTAACTTTTAAAGAGGTAGTCTCGCTCTCGTTCTTTAATTTTTAAAATGAGTAAAAAGTCTACAAAAAATGTTGACTTGATACTTCAATAAGTGTTATTATTGTAAAGGTTGATGCAAGCAGAACTTTGGAGGATATTTTAATGTCTAATGAAAAAGTTGCACGCTTTAACAAACAACACTATGTAGTTGGTCTTAAAGAAACGCTTAAAGCGTTAAATAGAGATCAAGTTGCATCTTTGATTATTGCTCAAGACGTTGAGGTACATTTGTTAGCTCACGTATTTAGTTTAATCAATCATAAAAATATACCTATCACTTATTATCAAAGCAAACATGCTTTAGGTAACTATGTAGGTATTAATGTTAATGCAACCATTGTTGCGTTATTGAATGAGAATTAGTAAGTATTTTGCTTACTAAATTTTATTTAACCTAAAAATGAACCACCCGGATGTGTGGAATTAAAAAGTGAAGAGAGGAGGACATTTCAATGCCAACTATTAACCAATTAGTACGTAAACCTAGACAAAGCAAATCTAAAAAATCAGATTCACCAGCTTTAAACAAAGGTTTTAATAGTAAAAAGAAACAATTTACTAACTTAAACTCACCTCAAAAACGTGGTGTTTGTACTCGTGTAGGTACTATGACACCTAAAAAACCTAACTCAGCGTTACGTAAATATGCACGTGTGCGTTTATCAAACAATATTGAAATCAACGCATACATCCCTGGTATCGGCCATAACTTACAAGAACACAGTGTAGTACTTGTACGTGGTGGACGTGTAAAAGACTTACCTGGTGTGCGTTACCACATCGTACGTGGTGCACTTGATACTTCAGGTGTTGACGGACGTAGACAAGGCCGTTCATTATACGGAACTAAAAAACCTAAAAATTAAGTTTAAGATTGTGTAAATTTTAATTTCAATTTTTAATAATATACTATAATAGGAAGGGAGGATTTTAATTATGCCTCGTAAAGGATCAGTACCTAAAAGAGACGTATTACCAGATCCAATTCATAACTCTAAATTAGTTACAAAATTGATCAACAAAATCATGTTAGATGGTAAACGCGGAACAGCACAAAGAATTCTTTATTCAGCATTTGACCTTGTAGAACAACGCAGTGGTCGTGATGCTTTAGAAGTATTTGAAGAAGCAATCAACAATATTATGCCAGTATTAGAAGTAAAAGCTCGTCGTGTGGGTGGTTCAAACTACCAAGTACCAGTTGAGGTTCGCCCTGAACGTCGTACGACTCTAGGATTACGTTGGTTAGTAAACTACGCGCGTCTTCGTGGTGAAAAAACTATGGAAGATCGTTTAGCTAACGAAATCTTAGATGCTGCTAATAATACAGGTGGTGCCGTTAAGAAACGTGAGGACACTCACAAAATGGCTGAAGCGAACAAAGCATTCGCTCACTACCGCTGGTAAGATTAAAGCTTTAACCCTGAGTGTGTTCCGTCACATTGGTTTACCAAATAAGATGGCTCATGCTTAGGGCATCGCCATATTCAATAGTACTTATTCAGTAATTACTGGAAGGAGAAAAACAATGGCTAGAGACTTTTCTTTGAAAAACACTCGTAATATCGGTATCATGGCTCACATCGATGCTGGTAAAACAACTACGACTGAACGTATTCTTTACTATACAGGTCGTATCCACAAAATTGGTGAAACACACGAAGGTGCTTCACAAATGGACTGGATGGAACAAGAACAAGACCGTGGTATTACAATCACATCAGCTGCTACAACAGCTCAATGGGATGGCCACCGTGTAAACATTATCGATACTCCAGGACACGTAGACTTCACTGTAGAGGTTGAACGTTCATTACGTGTACTTGATGGTGCGGTTACTGTACTTGATGCGCAATCAGGTGTAGAACCTCAAACTGAAACAGTTTGGCGTCAAGCTACAACATACGGTGTACCTCGTATCGTATTCGTAAACAAAATGGATAAATTAGGCGCTAACTTCGATTACTCTGTAAGCACATTACATGATCGTTTAGATGCTAACGCTGCACCTATCCAATTACCAATTGGTGCCGAAGACGAATTTGAAGCTATCATTGACTTAGTTGAAATGAAATGTTTCAAATATACAAACGACTTAGGTACTGAAATTGACGAAATTGAAATTCCTGAAGATCACAAAGAAAGAGCAGAAGAAGCTCGTTCTAATTTAATCGAAGCAGTTGCTGAAACTAACGACGATTTAATGGAAAAATATCTTGGTGACGAAGAAATTTCAGTTGAAGAATTAAAAGATGCTATCCGTCAAGCAACTACTGACGTAGAATTCTACCCAGTACTTTGTGGTACAGCATTCAAAAACAAAGGTGTTCAATTAATGCTTAACGCAGTAATTGACTACTTACCATCACCTTTAGATGTTAAACCAATTGTTGGTCACCGTGCTGACAATCCTGAAGAAGAAGTAATTGCTAAACCAGACGATTCAGCTGAATTCGCTGCATTAGCATTTAAAGTTATGACTGACCCTTATGTTGGTAAATTAACTTTCTTCCGTGTATATTCAGGTACTTTAACATCAGGTTCTTACATTAAGAACTCAACTAAAGACAAACGTGAACGTGTAGGTCGTTTATTACAAATGCACGCTAACTCACGTCAAGAAATCGATACTGTTTACTCAGGCGATATCGCTGCTGCAGTTGGTCTTAAAGATACAGGTACTGGTGACACATTATGTGGTGAAAAGAATGACATTATCTTAGAATCAATGGAATTCCCTGAACCAGTTATCCACTTATCAGTAGAACCTAAATCTAAAGCTGACCAAGATAAAATGACTCAAGCTTTAGTTAAATTACAAGAAGAAGACCCTACTTTCCATGCACACACAGATGAAGAAACTGGACAAGTTATCATCGGTGGTATGGGTGAGTTACACTTAGACATCTTAGTTGACCGTATGAAGAAAGAATTCAACGTTGAATGTAATGTAGGTGCGCCAATGGTTTCATACCGTGAAACATTCAAGCAATCTGCACAAGTTCAAGGTAAATTCTCTCGTCAATCTGGTGGTCGTGGTCAATACGGTGATGTTCACATTGAATTCACACCAAACGAAACTGGCGCAGGTTTCGAATTCGAAAACGCTATCGTTGGTGGTGTAGTTCCTCGTGAATACATTCCATCAGTTGAAGCTGGTCTTAAAGATGCTATGGAAAACGGTGTCTTAGCTGGATATCCATTAATCGATGTTAAAGCTAAATTATTTGATGGTTCATACCATGATGTCGATTCATCAGAAATGGCCTTCAAAATTGCTGCATCATTAGCACTTAAAGAAGCTGCTAAAAAATGTGATCCAGTTATCTTAGAACCAATGATGAAAGTAACAATCGAAATGCCTGAAGAATACATGGGCGATATCATGGGTGACGTAACAGCTCGTCGTGGACGTGTTGATGGTATGGAACCTCGTGGTAATGCACAAGTTGTTAACGCTTATGTACCACTTTCAGAAATGTTCGGTTATGCAACTTCATTACGTTCTAACACTCAAGGTCGCGGTACTTACACAATGTACTTCGATCACTATGCAGAAGTTCCAAAATCAATCGCTGATGATATCATCAAAAAAAATAAAGGTGAATAATTAAACTTGTTTTAACTAGATTTTCTAGGTAAAATACAGCGTATGCTTATTCTTTAAGCAAACACCTTTATGAATTGATTTTTTACTGAAAATGCATTATAAATGAATTATGAATTCTAACAATCATTATGTCTCATGATGGTGAGAAACTATCATGAGAGATAATATTGAAATAACTTTTACTAGAATAGGAGAGATTTAATAATGGCAAAAGAAAAATTTGATCGTTCAAAAGAACATGCCAATATTGGTACTATCGGTCACGTTGACCATGGTAAAACTACTTTAACAGCTGCTATCGCAACTGTATTAGCTAAAAATGGTGACACTGTAGCACAATCATATGATATGATTGACAACGCTCCAGAAGAAAAAGAACGTGGTATCACAATCAATACTGCACACATCGAATACCAAACTGACAAACGTCACTATGCTCACGTTGACTGCCCAGGACACGCTGACTATGTTAAAAACATGATCACTGGTGCTGCTCAAATGGACGGCGGTATCTTAGTAGTATCTGCTGCTGACGGTCCAATGCCACAAACTCGTGAACACATTCTTTTATCACGTAACGTTGGTGTACCAGCATTAGTAGTATTCTTAAACAAAGTTGACATGGTTGACGATGAAGAATTATTAGAATTAGTTGAAATGGAAGTACGTGACTTATTATCTGAATACGACTTCCCAGGTGACGATGTACCTGTAATCGCTGGTTCAGCATTAAAAGCTTTAGAAGGCGATGCTCAATACGAAGAAAAAATCTTAGAATTAATGCAAGCAGTTGATGAGTACATTCCAACTCCAGAACGTGATTCTGACAAACCATTCATGATGCCAGTTGAGGACGTATTCTCAATCACTGGTCGTGGTACTGTTGCTACAGGCCGTGTTGAACGTGGTCAAATCAAAGTTGGTGAAGAAGTTGAAATCATTGGTATCCATGACACTTCTAAAACAACTGTTACTGGTGTAGAAATGTTCCGTAAATTATTAGACTACGCTGAAGCTGGTGACAACATCGGTGCATTATTACGTGGTGTTGCTCGTGAAGACGTACAACGTGGTCAAGTATTAGCTGCTCCAGGTTCAATCACACCTCACACAAAATTCAAAGCAGACGTATACGTTTTATCTAAAGACGAAGGTGGACGTCACACTCCATTCTTCACAAACTATCGTCCACAATTCTATTTCCGTACTACTGACGTAACTGGTGTTGTTAACTTACCAGAAGGTACTGAAATGGTTATGCCTGGCGACAACGTTGAAATGACAGTAGAATTAATCGCTCCTATCGCGATTGAAGACGGTACTCGTTTCTCAATCCGTGAAGGTGGACGTACTGTAGGATCAGGCGTTGTAACTGAAATCATCGAATAATTTTAATTATTCTTTATTTCAAAGACTCCCTTTAAGGGAGTCTTTTTTTTGGTAACAGCACAGAAATTAAATAATTTCGTTGTCTCTTCCCAGCTTGATTAGCTTGTAGAACTTCTTGATGAAATTCTCTTTGCTGGGGCACCGCCGTCAAGTATGACTAGATTTGAAAAACTCTTGATTTAAGCGCATTTTAAAATTAAATCAGTCAGCTACTGCCTAAATGTTTAAAGAGGCTAAGACAATTCATTTTGTTTTAGTCTCTTTATTATATGCTCAAAAATAAGCACTATTGTGTTTCTATATGATTAATAACTATGGCTATCACAGTTTGTTATATATAAATATTACTTCCTTTTATATGAAAATAGGAGTGGGACAGAATTCATTTTAAATTCGTTGTCCACTCCCAGCTTGCTTAGCTTGTAGAATTTCTTGATGAAATTCTCTTTGTTGGGGCCCCGCCCGCAAGGATGACTAGAACTGAGAAAAGCTCGAATTAAGCGCCTTCTCAGTTCAGTCAGCTACTGTGAATTTGCAAAATAGCTTCATTATATTATTTTTGTCCCAGCCTCATTGTTCCATTAAGTTAAACGATTCAATTTTAAAACACATTTTCAATTTCTAATATTTTCAAGAACGCACTAGCAGCATACTTAAATGCAGCTTCATCTATATCAAAATGTGGGTTATGATGTGGTGCAGTAATACCTTTATCTTTATTACCACATCCAGTTAAGAAGAATGCCCCTGGGCGGACTTTTAAATAGTGAGAAAAGTCTTCACCAATCATCATTAACTCAGATTCATTGAAGCGTAGATGTAAGTCATTTGCAGCTTGTTTGACTACCTCATATGCATTGACATGATTGTGTACTGGTAAATAGCCACGAATGTATTCTAAGTCGTAAGTGATATCATTAGCTAGAGCCAAGCCTTGTAATAGTTTATCCATCTTATGTTGAATGTGTGATTGTAATTCTGTATCAAATGTGCGCACAGTTCCCTTACAAAAAGCACTATCGGGAATAACACTATCAGACGATCCAGCTTGAATCATTCCGAATGTAAGAACAGCTTCTTTAACAGGATCGATTGTTCTAGATATAATTTTTTGCGCACTGAGAATAAACTCAGCCATAATTACAATGGGGTCAATGGTTTCATGCGGTTTAGCGCCATGGCCCCCTTTACCTTTAATTGTAACCGAGAATTCATCTGGTGATGCCATAATCGCACCAGGTCTTGAATAAATCGTACCTGTACTATAGCCACTCCATAAATGGGTACCATAAATTTTATCAACACCATTTAAGCAACCATCATCAATCATTTCTTGAGAGCCACCTGGCATAATTTCTTCACCATATTGGAAGATAAAGACCACATTTCCTTTTAATAAATGGCGGTGTTCATGCACAATCTCAGCGACGCCTAATAATATCGCAGTATGACCATCATGACCACATGCATGCATCAATCCATCATTCTTAGATTTGTAAGGTACATCGTTAAGTTCTTGTACAGGTAGTGCGTCGAAGTCAGCACGAAATGCAATCGTTGGCCCTTCTTCTTTACCTTTGAATGTTGCTTTAATGCCATTACGTCCAATAGGTGATTCAATTTTACAATCAAGATGACTAAGCTGATTTAGAATATAGTTATGCGTCCAAGTTTCCTCGAAAGAAGGTTCAGGATATTGATGCATATAGCGACGCATCTGAATCATTCTATTTTCCTTATTACTGGCTAATTGAAACCAATCTAACACATGAACCACTTCTTCCTAATTATTATGAATTTTAGTATATCAAATTCTAATTCAACTCAATAGATTAATTCGGTATTTTCTGGAAAATGAAGGTAAATATACATGTTGTATGAACAGTTGTACATGACGTAAAGAATATTCAATATATTGAATTAACTGGAATGATAGTGCTTTCATGTTCAAGAAAAATCAGTTATGATTATGTTGATAAATAAATGCAAAGGGGATATGAATATGGTTCAATCACTACACAACTTTTTAGAAGAAAATATTCAATATTTAAAAGACAATGGATTATATAACGAAATCGATTCAATCGAAGGTGCGAATGGTCCAGAAATTACAATCAATGGGAAACAATATATTAATTTATCATCAAATAACTATTTAGGACTAGCAACAAACGAAGATTTAAAATCTGCAGCTAAACATGCAATTGATTCACACGGTGTTGGTGCTGGTGCTGTACGTTCAATTAACGGTACATTAGACTTACATGATGAGTTAGAAGAAACATTAGCTAAGTTCAAAGGTACTGAAGCTGCTATTGCTTATCAATCAGGATTCAACTGTAACATGGCAGCTATTTCAGCAGTAATGAACAAAAATGACGCAATCCTTTCAGATGAATTAAACCACGCATCTATTATTGATGGATGTCGTTTATCTAAAGCTAAAATCATCCGTGTTAACCACTCAGATATGGATGATTTAAGAGCGAAAGCGAAAGAAGCTGTTGAATCAGGTCAATATAATAAAGTTATGTACATCACAGATGGTGTATTTAGTATGGACGGAGACGTTGCTAAATTACCTGAAATCGTTGAAATTGCTGAAGAATTTGGCTTAATTACTTACGTTGATGATGCGCATGGTTCAGGTGTAATGGGTAAAGGTGCTGGTACAGTTAAACATTTCGGTTTACAAGATAAAATCGACTTCCAAATCGGTACACTTTCAAAAGCAATCGGTGTAGTTGGTGGTTATGTAGCAGGTACTAAAGAACTTATCGACTGGTTAAAAGCTCAATCAAGACCATTCTTATTCTCAACTTCATTAGCCCCTGGAGATACTAAAGCAATTACTGAAGCTGTGAAAAAATTAATGGCTTCTACTGAATTACACGATCAATTATGGGATAATGCGAAATATTTAAAAGATGGCTTAGCTAAACTTGGCTTCAATACTGGTGAATCAGAAACACCAATTACGCCAGTTATTATTGGAGACGAAAAAGAAACACAAGAATTTAGTAAACGTCTTAAAGACGAAGGTGTATATGTTAAATCTATCGTCTTCCCAACAGTACCACGTGGCACAGGACGTGTAAGAAATATGCCTACAGCAGCGCATACGAAAGAAATGTTAGATAAAGCAATTGCTGCCTATGAAAAAGTTGGTAAAGAACTAGGTACAATTAAATAATGATATAAGAGAGAGTCATTTTTAGGCTGGGACGATTATGATCGTTTCAGTCTATTTTTATTGTGATTTAACAAAGATAACTCAAAATGTCGTTTGCTAATAGATGAGGTGGAGATATTTATTTTGGTAAAATAATGTTATAGTTCATCATCTTATAATGTGAAATATCAAATTAACATATAATTTAGAAAGTGGTGTGTTAATGCTAAATCTAAGACAGTTAAGCTATTCAGATAAAGTTGCTTTAATGAAGTACCTCCAAGAATGGTATGTTCATGATGAACCCATAGTGCCTTCCAACACAGACTTGTCGAAGTATGAGTCATTTGAGCACATGGTAGACCATTTAAATAATATAGAGGTTGATGATGATTGGGTACCAACGACCACACTATTTTGCTTTGAAAATGGAGCTATTGTTGGTGCAGTCGATATTCGTCATCACTTAAATCGACGCTTAGTAAACATTGGCGGACATGTGGGTTACGGCGTGTGTCAGTCACGTAGAGGACACGGCATTGCTTCATTTATGTTGCAAGAGGCGAAGCTATTGTTAAAAGAATTAGGTGTAAACAAAGTATTAATGACTACAAATCCTAAGAACACTGCCTCACAAAAAGTGATTAAAAAACATGGCGGATATGAAATCGAACCATATGTCAAAAAGAATGGTAATTTAGTAAGTCGATTTGAAATTTCTAATGAATGAAGGTTGGATGAATGAAAGATTTAAAAGTAGTATATGCATTGATACAAGATGAAGCAGGAAATATTTTACTCGTTCATAATACAGATGGTGGTGGCTGGTCACTACCCGGTGGCAAAGTTGAGTATGGAGAAACGTTAGTTGAAGCATTGAAACGTGAAGTTAGAGAAGAAACAGGCTTAGCTATTGAAGTTAAAGACGTGGTTAGTATTAATGAAGGTAAATCGACACAAATGAATGTCCATACGCTTTTTATTATGTTTAAAGCACAAGTACATGATTATACAACAGAAATTCAAATGAAAGATGAAATTTCAACATTACGTTGGTTGCCAATCGAAGAAGCGGATGAAAAGTTAGTATATTACCATCATAGTTTGCGTGTATTTCTAAATAATCACGCTACTTATTATGATGAAGGACTTGTAGATTAAAGTGGGAAACGAAGCGCTTCAATCAAAATGAATAGTTTAAGCAAGTTAAATTAGCCTTTTCATCCTATCAACATACGTGAATTAAAAGTGTTACATAATAAGATGATAAATGAGTGGCTTGACGGGTAAATAATGAATAACGACAAAGCATTTGATGGAGGAATTAATATGTTAGTTTTGAATGAGCAAGATCAACGAGCATTACTAGATATGAAAGAAGTGATTGATGAAGTTGCCAATTCGTTAAAAGCATTCTCAGAAGGTAAGACAGAAACGCCACTACGCTATGTTCTACCATTTAATGATGATAATCGCTATTTAGTCATGCCAGCTTTATCCGATGATCTTAAAATCGTTGGCATCAAAACCGTTACATTTGCGCCTGATAACCCTAAAAAGGGTAAGAAAACGATAACAGGTTCAGTCCTTTTAAGTGACTATGAGACGGGAGAAACGCTTGCTGTGTTAGATGGTAGTTATTTAACACAAATACGTACTGGCGCAATTTCAGGCGTAGCAACGCAATACTTGGCTCGCAAAGATGCTAAAACGTTATGTGTCATTGGTGCTGGTGATCAGGCTAGAGGTTTAATTGCAGCAGTTATGGCTGTGAGACATATCGATATGATTCACTTTTCAAGTCGTACGACATCGAATGCGGAAGTATTAGCACAAGAAGTAGCGGAAACATATCATGTCGCAACGAAAGTCTTTGATCAAGCGGATGATGCCATGGAAGAAGCGGACATTGTAGTAACTGCTACAAATTCGAATAATCCCGTATATGCTCATACTTTACATCCAGGTGTTCACTTAAATGCAGTAGGCTCTTTCAAACCAGATATGCAGGAATTACCTACTGAATCAATGATGGTAGCTAACAAAATTGTGGTTGAATCTACTGAAGCTGCAATGGAAGAAACAGGCGATTTAAAGGTACCTCAAGAAGAAGGAATTATCACACAAGCATCTTTACATGGCGAACTTGGTGATATTGTTGCAGGTAAAATTTCAGGACGTGAGAGTGATGAAGAAGTGACACTCTTTAAATCTGTTGGCCTTGCTATTGTAGATATAGTGGTTGCTAATTATTTTTATAAAAAAGCGATTGAAAAGCAGGATAAATAGTTGGGTGTCATAACAATCTTAATATAAAGACAACAAACCGTGAGTGAGACAATGCATTTAGTGTCCCATTCACGGTTTATTATCTATCAAAAATTATGCTGATTTTTTGCGTTGACGACAATATATCAATCCAGTTCCAGTTACAACAAGTAAGATTGCGATACCATGTTCTGATGTATCACCTGTATTACCTGTATTAGGTAGCTGTGTTAATGATTCATTATAGAGCGCCATTGTTTGAATTGCGTTGCTCGTGTGATGATTTTGCTGATGCATCATATGGTACGCACCTGCATGCTGTTCAAAGGCGTGATTTGATAATTGAATCACTTTGTTGTAATGATTTGAAGCTACAGGATAACCACAATGATGATGTGTAGATGTATGGTTAGTGTTGATGACCATTGGCTGTGCATCATTATGGTGATGCTTCCCATTAGTACATGATGGCATTTGCATTTGTTGATGACCACCATTAGCTACGTTAGGAAGTTCGATGATATTTCCGTTGGCTTGATGTGTATCTTTATGCGCTGGTTGTTGTCCATGATGACTATTGTGTTTCGAGTCATCATTCGTATTATTATTTGGTGTTTGTTGACCGCTACCTGCGTGACCTGTTGAATGATTGTTACTATCTTGAGTTGCTTCACCAGTATTTGGCTGCTCAGCACTTTCAGGCTCTCCGTTGATAATACGTACAGGTTCAACTGTATCATATTTATTCAAATCGGTTTCTTTAATGTATTGCGCGACAACTTCATCTAATGAGATGCCTTCTTCACGTTGACCACCAAACATATCATAGCCATCACCTTGATTAGCCGTGAAATCATTTGTTGTTACATAATACGTTCGGTTAGGGTCTAAATCTTCATAGCGACCATTTTCTTTATTCAATACTTTAATTGCATTAATACGTTGTCCAGATGCTTTGTCGATATCGTAATATACTTTTAGTGAATCAGAAATTTGTAAGAAACCACCATTAGCAGTTAAGACTTTCTTACCATCTTGCATATCCGTTTCAGCACTTAAACTATGTTCAAATGCTTTTAACACATCTGAGCCCTTAACTTGAATTTGAGAAATTAAATTTCCGAATGGTAATACAGTAATAATATCATTTTCTGTAACTTTACCTTTGTCGATTGAAGCACGTATGCCACCGCCGTTAGTGATTGAGAAATCAGAAGGGTGTGAGAAATGTTTAGAGGCATATGCTTCCATAGCGTCTGTAATTAAATTCCCTAAATTGGTTTCTTGTGTACGTGCTTGTGCGCGTTCGCCATTTAACTTCACTGTATTATTAGGGATAACGACAGTGGATGTTGCTTTCAAGAACGCATCATTTGCTTTCTTAGTTTGTGCTTCGATTTGTGAGTCAGGTGTCACATGCTCAGCATCAGCGACATTAATTAATGATGCTTCGACATTCGTTGCTTGCTTATCTTTAAAATTAAAATCAATACGGCCTACATTTTCGAGGGCTGTTCCTGTTTGCGCGAGTATATTGTTAGCACCGTAGTGTTGACCGTGATCAATGACTGTATGTGAATGACCATCGATGACAAAGATAGGCTGTGTAAATGAACGGTCTTTCGTCAGCTGCTTGATTAAATAATCACCACGCCAACGTTCTTGTGTTGATTTATCCACACCCAAGTGTGATAAGACAACGAATATATCTACATGATCTTTAATTTGATTCATAGCTTGTTTGACACTGGTTAACGGATCTTTAAATTCTACACCTTCAACTGCGCTAGGTGATGTTTTAGTTTTGGTTTCAGGTGTTGTGACACCCACAATACCATAACGGATATTGTTTTTAGTTACGATTGTGGAAGGATTAAAAATACGTTTGCCATTTTTATAGATATTGGATGAAATGATAGGGAAATTTAACTGTTTCTGTAATTTAAGTAATTGGTCATAGCCAAAGTCAAATTCATGATTTCCGACAGTCATCGCATCGTAACCGACATTATTCATAGCTTTAGCCATTTCCTCACCTTTAGAGTTGTTAGAAACAGGTAATCCTTGAAATGCATCGCCAGAATCAACCATTAAATCAGGATGATATTTGTCTTTGAGTCCCTTTACTTTAGCCATTCCGATGACACGACCATCTTCTTCAACGAAACGACCATGAATATCATTTGTATGTAAAATTGTGTGTTTATCTTTGTTGTTAGAAGCTGTTGTTACTTTCTTATTCGCAGTAACATCATTCGTCTTCATAGCTGTTTGCTTTGAAGTAGCATCACTGTGTTTAGGTGCTTGCTTTGAAACAGGTGTTGCGTGTTGTGATATAGCAACATCATGACTTTGTTGTTGCGTTGCTTCTTCAGGCGATGAGGTAACTTTTGCTGGTGTAGATGCCTTTGGCGGTGTACCTTGTGCTGACTTAGAAGCTTCAGTTGTTGAAGATGATGTGTTTACCTTAGTATCTTGCGACGATTGAACTTCATTTGTAGTCGGTTCAGGCAATGCTTTTTCGTCTGAAAAGGCAGAACCCTGAGATGAAGCATTGTGTTTCTCTGAAGTTGTATGTTGTGTTGTAGACGTTGCAACATCACGATGTGGCGTCGTTTGAGACGACGATGTGATGTCATCATGATGTGAAATTACATCAGACTTTATTGCCGTATCCTTATTCGTCGAGTAAGCATTTACTGATGGTGCTTCTTGTGATGTTGTGTGTGATACTGCTGTGGTGTTGTTTGATTGGATTGATGCCGATTCAGCAGCATACGTTGTACCCATAGTGATACCAAATACGATAAAAAATAGTATTAAGATTGGAACAAGATATCGCTTCATATTTGCCTCCTTTATTATATGGAATTTACATTTTTATATTAGCATAAGTCACCCGTCTTAAAGCTTACGCATTCAATTATTTACGATAAATTTAAAAATGATTAATAAATCAAACACTACGATACCTAAGAATCTCTGACTTTTCAAAAAGAAATAGATTTATAAAGAATGTACTTTCTGAGTATACAAGAAAGCGCTTTTATATTATAATAAGCATGTAAATAGGGAATATGTACACCCTAAAAGGACAATTATTCGTGCTAAACACACAAAGGGAGTTTTTATTTATGGAAAGAATCGTTATTACAGGAGCGCTTGGTCAAATTGGTACTGAGCTGGTATTAAAATGTAGAGAAATTTATGGAAATGACAATGTCTTAGCTACGGATATTAGAGAACCGGAAGAGGACTCACCGGTTAATAATGGACCGTTTGAAGTATTGGATGTTACGAATCGTGAAGCGATGATGGCGAGTGTTGAGAACTTTAAAGCGGATACGTTAATGCATATGGCGGCTTTATTATCAGCAACTGCTGAGAAAAATCCATTATTAGCATGGGATTTAAATATGGGCGGTTTGATGAATGCATTAGAAACTGCTAGAACATATGAATTACATTTCTTCACACCAAGTTCTATTGGTGCGTTTGGTGATTCAACACCTAAGAAAGATACACCTCAAAATACAATCCAACAACCAACTACAATGTATGGTGTGAATAAAGTTGCTGGTGAATTATTATGCCAATATTATTTCACAAAATTTGGTGTCGATACGCGTAGTGTGAGATTCCCTGGACTTATTTCTCATGTTAAAGAACCAGGTGGCGGTACGACGGACTATGCGGTTGAAATCTATTTCGAAGCGGTAAGAAGCGGACGTTATACAAGTTATATTGCTAAAGACACATACATGGATATGATGTATATGGATGATGCGATTGATGCAATTATTAAATTAATGGAAGCAGATGCAGATAAATTAGTTACGCGTAATGGCTATAACTTAAGTGCTATGAGCTTTGAACCTGAAGAAATTAAAGCTGAAATCCAAAAGCATTATCCAGATTTTGCTTTAGATTATGAAGTGGATCCAGCACGTCAAGCAATTGCAGATAGTTGGCCAGATAATATTGATACAAGCTACTCTCGTAAAGAGTGGGGCTTTGATCCTAAATACGATTTAGCTGGTATGACTGAGTTAATGTTAAAAGCGATTGAAGAAAAAGAACAAAATAAATAAAGTGTGATGTGTTGAACTAGCAGGGTGGTAACACCCTGCTAGTTTTTTGTGAAAAGGGAGCCATAGATCGATAATCACTCACATAAGTTGAGATGCTTACATAGGGAGCTCGGTTGTAAAGAAATGCTTAGATGAACATTTACTCATTCTGTTGTGATGCTTGCCTAGGGGGATGGGT
>NZ_KV838564.1:36722-44156 GCF_001838705.1 Staphylococcus sp. HMSC34C02 | reverse complement strand
TAGCTTCATTATATTATTTATGTCCCAGCCTCTTATTTAATGTAACCAAGACATTATGACTTGGGTTTTAGCTCTTTTTGTTACGACGCTTTCTTTCGGTAAAAGCGTTAAAAAGAGAGCGGCACAGAATTGATTTAAATTCATTGTACCACTCCCCTTCATATGAATCTAAGCACTGTGTGTCTTAGTCCATTTTGAATCATGTGTTGATGATGTTTGATTTGATTTATTTATGCGCTTATTTAACTTTACGGTATCCATCATTTTTGTGATGTCCACGAACGAAGTAGTAAGTCGTTACCGCTGCTAAGAAAATAATACCAATGACAACTGAAACAACTGTTTCTTTGTTGAATAACATGCCAATTAATACAATTAATAAGAATAAGATTGTAATTGCACTCGCAAACGTTCCACCAGGCATTTTGAATGGATGACCTTCAACCTTCTCAGGATGCAATCTTCTGAAACGAATGTGACTAATTAAAATCATAAACCAAGGAATCATACCAGGTAATATAGATGCACTATATACATATACGAAAATACTATCCGCACCTTTAATAAATAAAGGAAGAATAACATTTAATAACGCACCTACTAAGATACCTAAAGCAATGGCTAATACTGGATAGAATGGTACACCATTTTTCATAACTCGTGTAAAGATTTTAGGCATTTGACCTTTTTGACCTAATGTAAAGATCATACGACTTGCACTAAAGATACCTGAGTTACATCCAGATAATGCTGCAGTTAAAACAACGAAGTTAATTAATCCAGCTGCAAAAGTGATACCAATTTTAGCAAATGTAGCTACAAATGGGCTACCGATTTCACCTAATTGATTCCATGGGTAGATAGTAACAATTACGAAAATCGCACCAATGTAGAAAATTAATATACGCCAGATAACACCGTTTACTGCACTTTTAATATTTTTCTGAGGATCTTTTGTTTCTCCGGCAGTGATACCAATTAATTCAACGCCTTGGTAAGAACCAATAACAATTGATAATGCAAAGAAGAAACCTACAAATCCATTAGGCATAAAGCCACCATGAGACCATAAATTTGAAAGTCCAATCGCATGGCCACCATTACCAATTCCAAAGAAGATTAATCCTAAACCAGCAATGATCATTAATATAATTGTTACAACTTTAATCATTGCAAACCAGAATTCAAATTCACCGAATGCTTTTACAGAAGTTAAGTTAGCTGCTAATAATAGTAGCACCGCAACGACACCAGGAATCCATTGTGGTAAGTTTGGGAACCAATAATTCATATACTCGCCCACTGCAATAACTTCACTCATTCCTACAACAATCCATTGGAAGATATTACTCCATGCTGTCATATATCCTGCTGCAGGGTGAATGTAATCACTCGCAAATGTAGCGAAAGATCCAGTAGTTGGATTTAAGTAAATCATTTCCCCCATTGCTCTCATGATTAAGAATAAAAAGATCCCTGCGATTAAATATGCAAAAATAACTGATGGACCAGTCCATTTAATCGTACTTGTTGCTCCCATAAATAAACCAACACCAATAGTACCACCAAGTGCGATCATTCTAATTTGACGTGCACTTAGCCCCCTATGTAATTCATTGTTATCCATTAAAATAACCCCATCTCTATTAAATCTAAGGTTCGAATACTTTTGTCTTTCAGAAAACCCTCTTTTGCTTTCCTTCTTTTCCCTTAAAAGTTCCTTTACCTTAATGAAGTTATTATACTATAATTTGACAAAATTAAAACATAAATTTTACAACTTTTCGAAATCGCTTCCATTACTGTTGTAATAACTCTTTTCAAATTTTTAAAAACCTTGATTTTACAGTATTTTTGCCATTTAAACAAAGTTACTTTTTACAATATTTTTTATTGAGATTTTTCACTTTTGCAAATAATCTTTTTTTAATTCAATTGTTTATAATCATTTTCTGAGCGTTTAATGGATGAGGATGTCGCAAAAATTAATTTAGAGTGTGATATACTTTTGTTAGAATTTTTACTGATCAATACAAGGAGTATTAATGAATGCAAGCATTGTTAAAAAAGAGTGTTAAAATTTCTATTATATTTGGCATCGTTTTCTTTCTATTAAACTATTTCAGTGCCAATCATGATACCGTTAATCCACTAATCATAAGAACACTAATCGCAACTTTAACTTTTTTCTTATTATATTTTGCTGTGTTTACAATTTTCAATTCAGATGAGCGTAAGTTAAAATTTGGCATTACGTTGCCAATCGCTTTAATTATTTTCATAATTATAGGTGCCCTCTTCTTTACACTGGAAATGGGTGTTATAGCGGGTCTCATTGTTGGCCTTTTAGCAGGATTTATTTGGGAATGGATTGATAAACAGAATGGAGGTACAAAATAATGTCTGTCACAATAGGTATCATTTTAATTATTGTCTTACTTATACTAAGTTTAGTGCCTAATTATAAAGCGATGCAACAAGCTAAATCACAAGGTCAAAAATCCACACGTTATACAATTATGGTAGGTATTGATTTAATTCTCATCGTCTTATTAATCGTCACTATTATATTAAAAGTATTTATGAACTAAGCGGTAATCATAATCTAATCGTAAAACTAGATTTTTATAGAAAGAGGGAGTGGGACGACGAATTTAAAAGAATTCTGTCCCACTCCCACTCTTTTCTATTTACTAACTATCATACGAGTGCTTTATATTCTTCCTTGTAACAATAAGTAATAGCCTATAGTAGCTAAAATCAAATAGATCATTGTACCGACAACGAAAGAACGCACTTGAACTTTAAAAGGTATATGTTTACTAAATATAGGGCCTAATACTAAATTTCCTATGCCTATGATAATAGGACCTGCTAAAAAGAATATGATAATTTGCCACGACATCATATTTACTCCTTATTCGCTTCAAAGAATGTATTTACTATCTCTTCAAAGCTTAAATCTTTGCCGACATAAGCTATGTCAGAGAAGTCTTGTGCTTCTGTCATCTCATTTGTATTAATAATTACATCTAACCCAGCATTCATTGCACCAGTAGCGCCATTGGCTGAATCTTCAATAGCTAAGCAATGTGCAGGTGAATAATTTAAGCGTTGTACAGCCGTTAAATAAAGCTCTGGGTCTGGTTTCACCGCTTCAACATCTTCTCTTCCTACAATCACATCAATATAATCGTTAATACCTAACGTTTGAATCGTAGGCATAATTTCTTCCCTATAACTACTTGTCGCAATCGCCATAGGTATGTGTCGTTGTTTTAAATATTTCATTAATGAAGACACTGTGTCGATAATATCTAATTCATGACTCGAATTATTATGTTCATCATATATTTTTTGTTTCTTCTCAATACCAATTTGTTGTTCAAGATAGTCATGTAACCCTTGCGCATGTCCCCCAATGTGACTTCTGTAAAACTCAAGTGTCACAGGTTTCACGCCATGAAATGAAAGATGTTTGTTAATTATTTCATATAAGTGTTTCTCAGTATCTATAATGGTACCGTCGAAATCAAATACTACAGCTTTATACATAAGATTGCTCCTTTAATTACTCCAATTATTGCTAAGTTTATCATATGACATATGAATTTCATACTTCGCCGAATACGTACTAACACGTTTAAAAGGAAACGCTATTTGAATGCGTAAATTTAATTCCATGTTAAATCGCGTTACGATTGGATTACAAAATAATTAAATCGAACTTCATTCAAAAGTCCTAGTGCTAATATTAATAAAGAGTGATACAATCAGTGTGTATAAAAGAACGGTGTACGACTTAAGGGAATTTACAGGCTAAATGCTTTTTACATACGTTAAATAAATATAGGAGGTCATTGCATGTTGTTAGACAAATTTGAAACTTACATTATCAACATTGTAGGTTTAAAATCTAGATCAACTCGAAAACATTTAATTAAAGTCTGCAAAGACGTTAAATTTTGCGATTCATTTCAATATTCAATAATCAAATACTATGATATACCCGTTTTAGAAGTTAGCTTACCTAAGCAGCAACTGCCATATTTTATTAGCTTTTTAAGTTTTTATCAATTCTCAATTTATCAGATTTTATCTCCTAAACGAGTAAATACGTTACTAGATACGGAACAACCTTATCAATCATCTAAACGTTTCGATTTAGCAATAGACGGCCTCCAAGATGCATTCATTAAAGATAAAGTTATTGATATTATGACTTATTTCTCAAATAACTTTGATATCAAATACACATTAAATAACAACTGTGCAAGCGTATGTTGTGCACCTGAAACATTCAGCAAATTACTACAAACGATTGCATGCAGAAATATTGATATTCTTTCTGCATCTTATAAAACACGTGTACTACATAAAGCAAACATTTCTTAATTAACTATCATCATAGTAAATCTATACTACGTAGAATAACCAAACTAGTTAGGAGTGGGACAAAGAATTTAAATAGCATTCTGTCCCACTCCTTATGCATTTTCTTTTTATGATAACAATGGGTTTAAATCCAAGTGACGCTCTGTTTATGGTGAGCAAGTGATAGAAACGTTTTACCAAAATAGGATTGTATACAAAAAATGACCAGTAGAAAATCTTATTCCAGATTTTCTGCTGGCCTTTTACTTAAATACATTATTTTTTATCATTGTCATCATAAACTAAATGTTCAAATGCTTCACGTACTTGTGGGACAGTCATTCCAACTACCACCTGAACGTTTTTACCACTTTTCACGAGGCCATGAGCCATTTGTTCATGAGTGAAATAAGCACTATCTTCAACTTTTGATTCATCATTAACTGTTAAGCGTAAACGCGTTGTACAATTTGTAACGTCTTTAATATTTTCTTTTCCGCCTAATCCTTCTAAATAATAATGTGCTTTCGCTTCATATTCATTGCTAGGTTCAAAGCCTGAATTATACGTACTTCCATCGCCTTTTTTCTCTTTGTAATCTTTCTTAGAGAATAATTTAACTTCTTCTTCAGCTCGACGTCCTGGTAATGGAATATCAAATTTCAAGATTAAGTATCTGAATACAACGAAATAGATACCTGAGAAAATCAAGCCTATCACAACTTGAGCTACATAAGTTAACCAATGATTTTGTCCTAATGGAATCCAGTTCGTCGCGATGAAATCAAGTAAACCGCCGCCCATGTTACCAACAACGCCGAAACCATACATAATTGTATCCATTGTCGCTGCTAATAATGCATGAATTACAAATAAGTAAGGTGCGATAAATAAGAATGTAAATTCTAAAGGTTCAGTAATACCAACAACTACCGCAGTTAAAGTAGCTGGTACTAACAATGCTGCAACCTTTTTACGGTTTGCTTTAGGCGTTGTAGAATACATTGCTAATGCAATACCAATCGCACCAAACACTTTACCGTTACCTTGTAACATGAAACCATAATGGAATTGTTCTTTTAAAGGTTTACTACTTTCAGCAAACTCATTTAAATGTCTAAACCATTCTGCTTTAAGTCCATCTTTTGCTACAACTGGACCTACTTCAATTGGCGCATAAATGAAGTGATGTAAACCAGTTGGAATTAACACACGTTCTAAGAAATGATACAACCAAACACCAATATAACCAGATGCGATAATGAAATGTTGCATTGATTCAATACCACTTTGTATTGTTGGCCATACAACACATGTGATTGCTGCAATTGGTAACATAACAAAGAATGATATTGTTACAACAAATGTTAAACCTTGGAATACACCTAACATTTCTGGTAATTTCTTGCTATAGAATCGGTTATGTATCCATGTCACGATGGCAGAAATAATGATACCACCAAGAATATTTGTATCTAATGTTTCGATACCAGCAATTGCTTTTAAGCCAGTTACATTTTCAACACCTTTTTCTAAGTTGGCACCAAATGTATGTGGCCATTGCGTTAAAATCGCGTTGATAAATGTATTAAACATTAAATAGCCCATTAATGCAGCTAAAGCAGCATGACCAGGTGCTTTCTTAGCTAATGATAAAGGCAATCCAACCACGAATACGATTTCCATATGATTGAAGATTACCCAACCACCTGATTCAATTACAGACCAAAATTTAAACCAAAATGTATGATCATTTGCTAATCCGCCCATGATAGTTGGATTTTTGAATAATGTCGCAAAACCTAATACAATCCCAAAGAATGCAAACATTAATACGGGAACGATCATAGCACTCCCAAATCGTTTAATAGCGTTCATAATTTAACCCCCAAATCTTTCTATGTTGTACTTAAGTCCATCGTACATATAAAAGCGTTTTCTTAATATCTATTATAGTAAACGCTTACACATATACAATGACGTTGACCGATTTTGAAATAATTTTGTATAATCAGTTTATGTTTTCTATACATGAAAATATTTTCAGGAAAGAATGAGAGGTGTCTTTGTGCTATTAGATGAAAAAGTAAATGCTAATTTCGACAAGTTAAATGATAACGACCTTCAAATTGCACATTTTGTAAATACGCATGTCAATCAATGTAAAACTTTAAAAATACATGAACTCTCGCAATTCACTCATGCATCTAATGCTACGATTCATCGTTTCACACGAAAGTTAGGATTTGATGGTTATAGTGACTTTAAATCCTATCTTAAATTTGAAAGTGAACATTTAAGTCAACTGCCAAAAGATTCAATGGATGCTTTTAAACAAGAAATAGAAACAACATTTAGCTATTTAGATCGCATCGATTATAATTTGATTACAGATAAACTGAATCATGCATCTACTGTTTATTTATATGGCACCGGTCGTGCGCAAAAGAACGTTGCGGAAGAAGCGCAACGAATATTGTTAACAATGCATAAAAATATCATTGTCTTACATGACGTACACGAATTAAAGATGGTACTGAACCGTTCAGTAGCTGAAGATTTATTTTTCATTATTTCTCTTTCTGGTGAAAGCCATCAACTTTCAGATGTAACTAATCTACTTCAATTACGTCAAAAATATTTTATCTCAGTGACAACAATGAAAGATAATACACTAGCGCAAAAGGCTAGCTACAACGTTTATGTATCAAGTAATACGTTCTATTTATATGATGGTACAGATTACTCAAGTTTTATTAGTTATCATATTTTCTTCGAAACATTACTACGAAAATATAATGAACGAAAAGATAGCGGTGAACTCAGTTAAGCGCGATTAACAAAATGGGAGCGGGACAGAATTCTTTTGAATTCGTCGTCCACTCCCAGCTTGCTTAGCTTGTAGAATTTCTTGATGAAATTCTCTTTGCTGGGGCCCCACTCCCAGCTTGCTTAGCTTGTAGAATTTCTTAGTGAAATTCTCTTTGTTGGTGCCCCGCCCGCAAGGATGACTAGAACTGAGAAAGGCTTGATTTAAGCGCCTTCTCAGTTCAGTCAGCT
>NZ_KV838564.1:0-36622 GCF_001838705.1 Staphylococcus sp. HMSC34C02 | reverse complement strand
CGAATTTGCAAAATAGCTTCATTATATTATTTATTTACCACCCCTACTTTTATGACTGACTTATATTGAGATATCATGAGACCATTGTTAACTGAAATCAACCAACTACTGTCAATGTTTGTAGTCGTTTCAGTCATTGATTATAACAATTGATTATCTTCTACATATTGTTCAAGTATTTGATGCATTTTATCGAACATCAATTCTAGACCATGAACAGTTGAGTCATGATATTCTTTTTTCTTTTGTTTATATTCTAATGTTGTTAAACGTCTTTCACGTTCGACTAATGACTGATAATAGAAGAACATTTGTGTACCGCCACTTTCACGTTCTTCAAATTCGACTTCAATAATATCTTCTTGATCACTTAATTCAGGCATACCAATTGTCATTTTAATATACTCGTTATTAACGAGTTCTTGATATGTACCTTGAATTATATTTTGACGCCCATTACGTGAATCTACAATTCGATATGAACCGCCTTCTTTCATATCTACATCAATAGATTTATTTGTACGTTGAGAAGTCATAAACCATTGTTTTAATAAATCTGCGTCTGTCCAAGCTTGATATACTAATTCTGGTGAGTATTTCAATAAGCGTTCGATATGAATTTCAACATTTTCATTCTCTACATTATATTTTGCCACTTGTTTCACCTACTTTCACTCTTACTTCTATTTTAACGTATTTCAATACAGTTCCAAACTTTGAACTATTAAAATGTTTAATTATTTTAAATTTCTTAATAAAAAACAACCTACACAACTGTGCTGATTACTTAAGATTGCTGTTCGGTTTAGCTTTAACACGTGGATATCTTAATATAATCGCTAAAATGCCACAAATTCCTAGTAAAAAGGAATAAATACAATACGGCATAACACTAAACGGAGATATACTTGCCACGCCAGCTGCTGCAATGACTTGTGGACTATAAGGTAAAAAGCCTTGGAAACATCCCGCAAATATATCTAACAAACTTGCTGATTTACGCGGATCAACATCATATTCATCAGCAATATTTTTCGCAAGTGGCCCCGACATGATAATTGAAATTGTATTATTAGCTGTTGCAATATCTGCAGCACTCACTAATCCAGCAATACCAAATTCTGCGCCACGTTTCGTTTTAACTTTAGAACGAACAAAATTCAGTAACCATTCAATGCCACCATTGTGTTGAATGATTCCAACTAAACCACCAATTAGCACTGCAATGATTGCAATATCCTCCATACCAATAATTCCTTCTGATACTGCTTGTAATAATCCCTTCCAACCAAAAGAACCATCAAACAAGCCAATCAAACCAGATAATAATGTACCACCGATTAAAACGATGATTACATTCACACCAATCAGTGCTAAGGCTAATACCAATACGTAAGGAATGACTTTAATTAAATTGTAATCATAGCTTTTAGAGTGATCTATTGAAATACCATTAGTAAGGAAGAATAAGACAACAATTGTTAATAGTGCTCCTGGTAATACAATCCAAAAATTCACTTTAAATTTATCTTTCATTCGTGTCTTTTGCGTTCGAACGGCAGCTATCGTTGTATCAGAAATCATCGATAAATTATCGCCGAACATGGCACCACCTACAACCGTACCCATTGCTAACGCTGCTGGAATATCCGTTGCTTGAGCAAACCCAAAGCCAACAGGTGCTAATGCCGCAACGGTTCCTACTGAAGTACCCATTGAAATAGAAACAAACATACATATTACAAATAAACCAACGATAATTAAATTCTGCGGTATTAATGATAAACCTAAATTTACAGTTGATTCAACGCCACCCATTTTTTCAGTTGTGGTTGAAAAGGCACCGGCCAATATAAAGATAAAGACCATCAAAATAATGTTTGAATGACCTGCACCTCTTGTAAATACCTCAACTTTATTTGCGAATGTTTCTTTTCTATTCATAATTAAGGCAACGATAACAGTAATTGTGATTGCTACATTAAGGGGCATATTTGTAAAATCACCTGTAACTGCACCAACACCTAAAAACAAGGCAATAAATAATACTAGTGGCAGTAACGCCCATGCATTGCCTTTTCTTTGTTCTTCCATACTTAACCTACTTTCCTTATAAAAATAATTTTATTATTAAAGTTACAAGAATACTGTCATAACGTCAATAAAGTTTTATGGAAATTGCATATTTAAAATCATCGTTTGTGACATGACATTAATGATTGGGTCGTTCAATTGTAAATTGCTCGCCTAATTTAGCGTAATCATTACCTGCTAAACGTGCAACAGGTTTGAGTTGATTTGCATTAATTTTACTGTCTCCAAAATATACATCGTCCTGTATATGATACTTAACAATTGTTCCAATAATTAAATCGGCGCCCTCATCTTCAGAGCCTAATAAAATCATTTGTTCAAGTTGACACTCAAATCTAATTTTGGCTTCTTTGATTGCTGGTACATCAATAATATCAGAAGTCATCATATGGAGTTCAGTCAAATCAAGTTCATTGTCTTCAGGTTGGATTGGCGCTGCAGTTTTATTAATTTCTTCAACATTATCTTCATCCGTAATATGAACAACAAATGATTTAACGTTTTCCATATTGATTGCGGTATCTTTGCGTTTTCCTGCTTTTCTTTGTGCGGAAATAGCAATCATAGGTGGCGCATTATTAACGATATTGAAAAAGCTAAATGGTGCGGCATTTAAACGCCCATCGCTATCTGAAGATGTAACAAATGCGATCGGTCTTGGAATAATCGAGCCACTTAATAATTTATAATTTTGAATATCTGTTAATTGCTTAGGATCAATGTGCTTCACGCTCTATCACTCCTACTCATTTCATTATAAAAACGCAAGAGTCTTATTCAAACCCTTGCGTTGGATTTACAATTTTATATTTAATTAATTTGAATACCACCAGTTACACCGAAGACTTGACCAGTTGTATAACTTGAGTCTTCAGAAGCAAGTAAGACGTATGTGCCAGCGAGTTCTACAGGTTGTCCTGCTCTACCTAGTGGTGTATCTTGACCAAATTGTGGTATCGCAGACTGTGGCTGACCTCCAGTGATTTGTAATGGAGACCAGAATGGACCAGGTGCAACGCAATTCACTCGAATCCCCTTCTCTCCTAGTTGTTCAGAGAAGCTTTTCGTGAGTGAGATGATGGCTGCTTTTGATGCTGCATAGTCGTGAATAAGTGGATTGGGATTATAGCCTTGAACAGATGATGTTGTTGTTATAGATCCACCAGGTTGTAAATAATCCAATGCCCTTTGCACGGTCCAAAATACTGGATATACATTGGTTTCAAATGTTTCTTTAAACGATTGCGTATCAAATCCTTGTAATGTGTCATGATACTGTTGATGACCTGCTACTAATGTCACATTATCTAAACCACCTAGTTCATTATACGCTTGTTCAACTAAATCATAATTAAATTGTTCATCACGAACATCCCCAGGTATTAAGACAGCTTTACGTCCTGCCTTTTCAATAACGTCTTTAACTTCTTGCGCATCTTGTTCTTCATTTGGAAGGTAGTTAATGGCAACATCGGCGCCTTCTTTCGCATAAGCGATAGCTGCCGCACGTCCAATTGCTGAATCACCTCCCGTTACCAACATTTTATAATCCAATAAACGATGATGCCCCTCATAGGAAGTTTCCCCACAATCAGGTTGTGGTGTTAAATTGGATTGAAGTCCTGGTAAATCTTGTTCTTGCTTTTCATAATCAGATGACTTAAATTTAGTTCTTGGATCTTGTGCGCCCATTTTATTCAACTCCTAAAGCATGTTTAGTGTTTGTTTACCCATTCTTATTGATTATTAAATCAATTATTGAAAAATATCATACAGTCACACACACCATATTTAAATTTCATCATTGGCGATGAATTAAATTAAAGCGCTTCAAACAACTGATCAATGAGCGTTATAAAATATTCTGGGACTTTCTCAAGTATACGTTCATCTGGATCAAATTTTGGATGATGTAGATCGTATTTACTATTTGAACCAATAAATGCAAACACACCAGGATGATTAGCTAATAAACCAGAAAAATCTTCACCAATCGTATACGGATTCTCTAATTCAATGATGTTATAACCGACCTTTTTAGCGGCTTCTTTAGCATGTTGCGTTAAGTACGCATCATTGACTACCGTTCCTGGAAGTCTGGTATAAACAACTTCAATTTCTACATTAAATAATTGCTCTAACCCTTGGGCTATCTCATGAAATCGCTGTTCTATATAATTTTGAATCTCAGGTTTAAACGAACGCACTGTGCCTTGGACATAAGCTTGATCAGCAATTACATTCCATGTATTACCAGATGATACTTCTCCAATCGTCACTACCGCGCTATCAAAAGCCGATATATTTCGACTTACAATCGTTTGTAGACTTGTAATTAATTGACCGAGTACCATAACTAGATCATTACCTTGTTCAGGTTTTGCAGCATGCGCGCCTTTACCGTGAATTTTAAATTCAAAACGATCAACAGCGGACGTAATAGGCCCAGCCTTAATTGCAAATTCTCCAATATCTAATGTTGGATAGTTATGGAATCCAAGAATAGCTTTGACATCATCCAAGACGTCTGTCTCTGCAATTGCTTTAGCACCATAACCCGTTTCCTCTGCAGGTTGGAATATCAATTTCACACGACCTTTAAGTGTTTGCTCTTGTTCTTTTAATTTAGTGGCAATAGCTAAGATGCTAGCCATATGAATATCGTGACCACACGCATGCATCACGCCTTCATTAGTTGAAGTGAATTCATGGTCAACTTGCTCTGTAATCGGTAACGCATCTATATCTGTACGTACAGCAATACATGGTTCTCCTTGACCAATTTCAGCTATGAGACCTGTTTCTAAAGGAAGGTCAATGATTTTAATATCATATGCTTGTAATATACGTTTTATACGTTTCGTCGTTTCGTATTCTTTCTGAGATACTTCAGGAAATTGATGAAATGTTCGTCTCCAATTGACATAGTCATTAAACGTTGTCATATCGATTGTCGTCCTTTCTTTTTGAAAATAAAGTGAATGACATAATAAATCAATGTCCCTATAACGACACCAATAGCTAAATTGTGAGACATTAAAATTAATATCATCGTTATCATCATAACGATGCCATGTGTAATTGGCGCTTCTCTCAAATGTTTAAATGTACGTCTATCAAACGTATTTAAGGATATCGTAATGAGTACCGATGCCAAAACTGCCATAGGAATTAATCCTACAATTGGGCCCAAAATGACAACACAAGATAAAAGAAACATTCCAGTAATCAATGTCGCTAACCGTGTTGTGGCGCCCATTTTAAAATTAAACTTTGACTGACCTACTAAAGCGCTTGAACCATAGCCACCTAGAAATCCAACTAACACATTAGCTAACCCTTGACCCATCACTTCACGATCTTTATTCGATTCACTTTGCGTTATGGTGTCCATCATATCGTTAGTAAGATTGGTTTGAACGACAGAAATGATAGCCATGGTTAATGCATATAACATGATAATACTAAGTGCATGTGCATTTAGTAATTCTGTATAAACAGAAGGCTTAGGGAGGGTAAGTCGAATTTGTGCTAAATCATGTACCAATTGAACATTGGGTTTAATTAAATAACTTACTACTGTTAATACGATGATGGCGATTAGTGGCGCCGGTATCAATCGTATCAATTTCGAGGATAAATAAATGATAAGAAATGTTGCAATTGCTACATAATACGTTGCAGTTGTAATGCCAAATATATATTTTATTTGTGTCGTAAGTAGTAAAATCCCCAACGCATTCATAAATCCTATAACGACAGTATCGGGAATATGATGGAGTATCTTATCTATACGACATAACCCAAAGATAATCAAAATGATGCCCATAACAATTGTTGACATAATTAAATAATGAACATTGTATTGTTCAACAAGTGGTGCACCTACAATAGAAATACCACTACTCGGACCAGATACCATACTAATCCGTTCTCCTAGCAAACTTATAAACAACATCATTAATCCACAACTCATCAACCCTACAGTAGGACTAATATGCACGATAAACGAGAAAGCTATAGATACTGGGAGTAATGCTAACCCCATTAAGATACCAGCCAAGATATTTTGTGCAACATCACCACGCCATTGTTGCTTATAGCTTAATCGTTTCATTACCAGTCACTCCCCTATTAGTTTATATCGTAACATAATTGTCAAACTTTTCTATCAATTTAAATTAGAAAAAGAGCGGAGTCTGGGGCATAAATAATATAATAATGCTATTTAGCAAATTCGCAGTAGCTGACTGAACTGAAAAGGCGCTTAAATCAAGCTTTTCTCAGTTCTAGTCACCCTTGCGGGGGTGGGACAACGAATTTAAAAGAATTCTGTCCCACTCCCCGCTCTCACATATATGAATACATGATTTATAAGCAATTAATACGTCATCGTTAACGGTATAGTCTTATCATTCACGTTAATTATTGATACTTATACTAAGAAATGATGAATTAAATTTGCTGCTAATTTAGATGTACGATCATCTACATCATAGTCAGGATTGGTCTCTGCAATACTAATGGAAGATACTTTTTCACTTAATATGATTCGTTTACTAATTTCAAATACTGAATGCGGATATAATCCCAACACACTTGGTGCACTAACGCCTGGCGCAAACGCACTATCAATCACATCCATACATATCGTAAACATAATCGTATCATGATCGTGAATAAATCGTTCTACTTTATCTTTAATGGTAGGTGATACTTGATGTAAGAGTTCATCCGCATACACATAGATAACATCGTTGTCTTTCGCATAATCATACAATGCGCGCGTATTGCCACCTTGAGCTAATCCTAGTACTAAATAATCAGCCTTATCATCATTATCTAGTATTTCTCGAAACATCGTGCCAGATGTAGGTGGTTCATCAGGTCGTGTATCGAAATGCGCATCAATATTTATAATGCCAATTGAAGCATCTGGATAGACATCTCTTGTCGCTAAATATTGGGCATAGGCAATATCATGTCCACCACCAATGAGAAAGGCTTGCTGATGTTGTTGAATAACTTTAGCGGATAACTGTGCCATCTCCTGTTGTGTCTCTCTTAGACAGTCATTCGTATGTGAGACATTGCCGTAGTCAACAAGCATATCACACTCACTTAAATCTGGAAGTTTCGCAAACTCACGTTTAATAGCGTCTGGTCCTTTTCTTGCTCCTACTCTACCCTTATTGTTCTCTACACCTTTATCAACCGCATATCCTAAGAAACCAACGCCTGTCTTCTCTCCTACATTTTCCATTTTTTCTAAATTAGCAAATTGTACTGTTTGAAAATGTCTAAACTGTTTGGGATCTGTGTCGCTATCTAAACGACCTGTCCAAAGTTGCGGATTACCTTGTGTATACATTTCATTGCCCCCTATTGATTTACTCTATACCATTATCTTACACCACAATGTAATGCATCGTTAATGTTACGTTATACTTTTGCTTACCCTTTTCAAATTAATTTAAGACATTAAAAATTGTTTTCAATCATATAAAAATAATTCAAGACTATTACATTTTAATGATATTTAAAATGGACAATTTATTTATACCCTTGTAATATGTATAATATTAAAGAAAGAGTTTTTACGGTTACCCTAATGGAGGTTACATAAATGAAGACGAATCGTATATCAGGATTTCAATGGGCGTTAACAATATTCGTATTCTTCGTAGTTACGATGGCGCTATCATTAATCTTACGAGATTTTCAAGCAACAGTAGGTATCAAACGTTTTGTATTTGATCTTACTGACCTTGCACCGTTTATCGCAGCAGTTGTTTGTATTATTGCATTTAAAGATAAACGTGCTCAATTAGCTGGATTAAAATTTTCAGTTGATATCAGAGTTATTGAACGTATATTACTAGCACTGATTTTACCGCTAGTGATTTTCATGATTGGCATGTTTAGTTTTAATACTTTTGCTGATAGTTTTATTTTATTACAAGCAACTGATTTATCTGTATCAGTGACAACAATCATTGTCGGTCATCTTTTAATGGCATTTTTTGCGGAATTTGGATTCCGTTCATATTTACAAAATATTGTTGAAAATAAAGTGAATACATTTTTTGCTTCAATCATTGTTGGTTTAATTTATTCTATTTGGGCAGCAAATACAACTTACGGAATGGAATATGCAGGATATCACTTCTTATATACATTCATGTTCTCAATGATTATCGGTGAATTAATTCGTGCAACAAAAGGACGTACAATCTATATTGCAGTTGTATTCCATGCCGCAATGACATTTGCGCAAGTATTCTTATTTAGTGAAGAAACTGGTGACTTGTTCTCAATGAAAGTCATTGCTTTGAGTACAACATTAGTGGGTATTATCTTTATCATTTTAAGTTTAATCATTAGATTTATTGTATATAAAACAACAAATCGTTCACTAGATGAAGTCGAACCTAACAATTATTTAGATCATGTGAATGATGACGACATTACAGACTCAGATAGTGAAGATGTAACTGATGACACAAGTGCTGACAAAGAAGACAACAAGACCACTCATCCTAACAACGATGACAGTGTAAGTCACGCATCACAGTCTGAGACATCTTCAAGTATTTCAGATGTAGAACTTAAAGAGAATACGGCTTATAAAGAAGAAAGACGTTCATCTGTTGTTGATGATGCCAAAGATGAAATCGACCATGTAAATGACACAGCGAATCATAAAACGGATAAGTAAAGCTTATACACCTTGTGATTTCTTATAAAGACTCACAAGATATTTAAAAAGCCTAGGACATAATTAATATGATGGTGCTATTTTGCAAATTCGCAGTAGCTGACTGAACTGAAAATGCACTTAAATCAAGCTTTTTTCAGTTCTAGTCATCCTTGCGGGGGTGGGACGACGAATTTTAAAAGAATTCTGTCCCACTCCCTTTATTTATAATTTTAACCCCATCTTGTGTACCAACAATCACTTGATCAGTAATATTTAAAAAATATCCTGTTTCTAAGACACCAGTTAAATGAATTAAATAATCATGAAATGTAAATGGATCAATTTGTTTATTTAATTGACAGTCTAAAATATAATTCCCATTATCAGTAATAAATGGTACATCATCACTCATACGACGCTCTGTCACGACATCTTCATACATTTCAATTTTTTTAGCAATATGTAACCAATTAAATTTATCTACTTCGACTGGTAGTTTAAAACCTTCACCCAAATAATTAACGAGTTTGCTTTCATCCGCTAAAACTACAAATCGATGCGCCATTTCATCAATTACTTTTTCACGAAATAAGGCACCGCCGCCACCTTTAATTAAATTAAGGTTAGGATCAACTTCATCAGCGCCATCTATAGCCAAGTCAACGTGATCAACATCATTGATATCAACAATATGGATATCTAACTTCTTCGCAATTAATGCACTTTTATTAGAGGTACACACACCTGTAATATTTAATTGTTCATTATGAATTCTTTCAGCAATCTTTGGGATAAGCAATTCTATTGTGCTCCCCGTACCAATGCCTAATATCATATTGTCTTTAATTTGAGCTACAGCATCATCTACTGTCATGAATTTAAGTTCTTTAGCATCTTTCATCTTAACTGTGACCCCTTTTCAATTATACTCAACTATTATTTTACATGACGTTGAAACAAATACCTAGTTCAATATGAGAAATTCTTTTATCATTTTTCTTATCTTTTAATTGTGAGTATAGTAAAATTTTGCTTATTAACTTTATCTGGGGGAGAAGACAATGATTTCAGTCTATGCAATTTCAGTAGGCAAAATTGAACAATTAGATTACGGACAAAAAAGAGAAATGCGATCAGCTTTAAACAAGTCACCTTTTTCAGGAAAGATGTGGTTATCCAAAACTGGCTTTGCCGAAGATGAACAAGCGTACAAAGACCATGGTGGGCCTCATAAAGCAGTGTGTTGCTTTAGCAAATCGCATTATAACATGTACAAATATGCGTTGGACACAGTTCCAGATTATGCAATGTTTGGTGAAAATTTAACTGTAGAAGACTTAGATGAAGCAGATGTCTATTTTGGAAATCAATATCAATTAGGTGAATCAGTGATTGAGGTATCCGAAATTAGAGAACCGTGTTGGAAGATTCAAACTAAGTACGGCATTACAGATTTGGTTAAACGAATGACTTCGAGTGGTAAAACTGGCTTTTACTTTCGAGTCATACAAGAAGGCTATGTAGACCAAGATGATGATTTAAAATTAATCCATTTAGCAGATGAAACAACACGACTCTCTGTACAAGAACTGAATGAAATTTATTATAACGACCGCAAAAACGTCAATCGATTGCGTTATGCGTTACAAAATCCATATTTAAGTGAAACTCGTATAGCTAAATTGCAAAAGCTATATCATCACGCACTTAAAACAACATCATAAATGACTAGTAAGGGACAGAGGAAGAAATACGATTTTCACAAAATTTATTTCTTCCTCTGTCCCTTACTATTTTTATATTATTTTTCTGCTACGTGATACATTGTCTTTGCGTAAAATGTGTCATTCGCTTTTAAAATAGATTGTGCTTTATTACCATACACATTAATATCATTAGGTAAAAATTGTGTTTCTAGAGATACACCTGAGTGCGCTTTATAAATATTAAAATCACTATCCCAACTTGTCGTATCATTAAACGTAAAGATGACGACATTCGGCATTGTTGTAGTAACATCTAATAAGAACTCATCATTCTCAATGAAAAATTGCTTGTTTCCAACATCGAATGGATGATCCAACCCATTTCTTGCACCAACCTGTTCTTTCAATTGGGCATTGTCTGAGTTAAAAATATCACTAAACGAAATGCAATTTGATTTAAATATTGTTACTAAATCAATTGGACTTGTGCTTGTAATTAAATTATGACTGTCAACTGGATACATATTTAATTGTTCACTCTTAATCTTGTGATTATCTATAACATTGTTATCTCTATTTAAATTGAAATAGACGTGATTCGTTGGATTAAATAGTGTATCTTGATTCGATTGTGCCTCATATTCTACTGTCCATCGGTGTTCTACATCATATGTGTGAATCACTTTAATAAACATATCTCCTGGGTACCCATCTTCCATAGACTTAAGTTGAACAGTAAAGGTAATCTTTATATTTGTAATGTTATCTTGGATGTCGTAATTAAAAAGTCTTTGATCTAAACCATTACTGCCACCATGAAGGTGATGCAGGTGATTATTCGCTTCAAGTTGATATGTTTCACCATTTAAATTAAAGCTGGCATTACCAATACGACCTGCATAGCGACCAATTGTAGCACCAAAATGAAAAGGATTAGATGGATAAAATTCATCCGCTTCAACTTTATTGCCTAAAACGATGTTGTTATCATGGTATTTCCACGAAACGACGCGCGCACCAAAGTTGGTGAATACAATATTCGTTTCATCGTTATCAATTTTGATTAAGTCAATACCATGTCTTTGCTTTTCTACTTCAACTATCATTACTTACGTCTCCCTCTTAAACACGCTTAATCAGGTTCTGTTCGGTAATATCATAACGCATACACCAATCACACAGATGCATGCCCCAATTAGATCATACTTATCAGGTGCTTGTTTATCGACAATGTATGCCCATATTAAGCTCATTACAATAAACACGCCACCATAAGCAGCATAAACACGACCGAAAGTTGGAAACGACTGGAATGTTGCAATGACACCATACATCATTAATATAACGCCACCAATAAATCCCAACCAACTTGATTGTCCTTCCCTTAACCACAACCAAATTAGATAGCCACCACCAATTTCACAGAGACCTGCTAATAAAAAGATAAAGATTGAATAAAGCATAGAAATGACCTCCAACGATTACTAAAGTTAGCCTCATTGTATCAATCCAATCATACCTTTATCTATTTAAATTTTAAGCACTGACTTTTCCACATACATATTGTTACACTTTTTTTATTAATATTCCATAGATTTTATATAAATTAAAAAATGAAAACGCTATCTATTAGAAATTTAATAGATAGCGTTTAATGGCTATTTTATTCATCATGCAACTTACATAAGTGCTTCGTCTTAACTTTGACAATAAGCAATAGAATGACACTATATATGAGTGCTATGATAGCGACTAAAGGGAAACGATGCATGGCGAATTCAATAATGACATCAATCACACTCACAATGCTTAATCCTATCATTATCCAATTAAAATTTGTCGCATGGACATTTAATATGACAAATTTTTGTTGTTCATCAGCATATCTATAATTGGGGATTAAATTCAATATGCCTCTTGGTATAGCGCCACGATTCTCTAAGTTTGGTGTGTTCATATCTGTATATTTAATACGTTTATCATCAAACATTGCGAATATAGCAATAGCGCATAAGAAATTTAAACTTACAATGCCAAGTTTTGCTTTCAATGTTATGATTTGTTCTTTCAAAGCGTCATTATCTTTAATCTTCCTCAACCTCCCAGAATAAATCATTTAAAGTCACTTCTAGTGTTTTAGCGATATTAATACATAATTTTAATGACGGATTATATTTGTCATTCTCTATCATATTGATGGTTTGACGTGATACACCAACCGAACGTGCAAGTTCTAGTTGAGAGATTTTCTTTACACCTCGATATACTTTCACTTTATTCATTGTTCCACACTTCTTTCAACATCTCATATTCATCATCATAACGATTTAACAGGCTAATAGTCAATTATATATGACATAGATATTAAGTCATTTCATTATTCGTTCACTTCAATTATAATGGCTATCATAATATATTGTCATTGTGTTATACCAGTCAAAACTTTAGCTTCATGATATACATGCATTTATTATTACAAGAAGAAGGTGAATTTGTGGATTTTGTATCAAAACCGACGATAGAAACTGCTAAAGCGTTACTCGGTGTCAAAGTCATCTATCAGGACGAATTTCAAATGTATAGTGGCTATATAGTCGAAACTGAGGCTTATTTAGGATTTTCAGATCGTGCTGCTCACGGGTTTGGCGGGAGACAAACACCGAAAGTAACGTCACTATACAAAAAAGGTGGTACCATTTATGGACATGTGATGCATACGCACTTATTGATAAACTTCGTAACACGAAATGAAGGTGTCCCTGAAGGTGTATTGATTCGTGCTATTGAACCTTTAGACGGCATTGAAGCGATGAAGCAGAATCGTAATAAATCAGGATATGACTTAACGAATGGTCCGGGTAAATGGACAAAGGCCTTTAATATCCCTAGGGCAATTGATGGTGCCACATTGAATGATTGTCGTTTATCTATAGATACGAAACATCGTAAATACCCAAGAGACATTGTGGAAAGTGCTCGAATTGGCATACCCAATAAAGGCGATTGGACAACTAAACCGTTACGATACACCGTCAAAGGCAACCCTTTCGTTTCTCATATGCGTAAATCAGACTGTTCCAACCCCGATGAAACTTGGAAATAAATAAAGCTAATACGCATTATTTTGCTCTAGAAATGTGACTTGTACGTCAGATTCTAGAGCATTTTTACAAAATAATATTAATTGTAATCACTTTAAAAATTAATATTAGGATTATTTTTTTATACTTTTTTAAACTTATTAAAAGTTCTTATTATACAAAATCATAATTACTATCCTAGAAATCTATATTTTTTATATGTATAATGTTATATATGGGGATTTATAGCGCTTACATCAAGTGCTATTTATTTTTTAAATCGTTTCTTAAGGGGGCTATAAAAATGGAATTAGATGCAGTCACAACATTATGTCTCGCCTGTCTGTTATTTTTATTAGGTGAATTTATCGTCAAACACGTTTCATTTTTACAAAGAATTTGTATACCACCTCCCGTAATAGGAGGCTTATTATTTGCAATTCTAGTTGCGATCTTAGATACATTCAATATTATTCAAATTAAATTAGATGCTAGCTTTATTCAAGATTTCTTCATGATGGTGTTCTTTACTACCATTGGCTTAGGTGCATCATTCAAATTATTTAAAATTGGTGGAAAAGTATTAATATTATATTTTGTATGCTGTGCGTTTCTAGCAATATGCCAAAACTTCATTGGTATCTCATTAGCTAAAGTATTACATATTAAACCATTATTAGGTTTAACTGCAGGTTCAATGTCAATGGAAGGTGGGCATGGTAATGCTGCCGCTTATGGTAAAACATTAGAAGAAAGTTTTAATATCGATTCAGCTGTTACAGCAGCACTTGCTGCAGCAACTTTAGGTTTAGTATTTGGCGGATTAGTGGGTGGACCTTTAGTAAAAGCACTCATTAAACGCTATAATTTAAAACTAGAAAATAGTGACGATACGTTTAAAGATTATAGTAAAGTTGAATCAAATGAAGTCCTGCACGGCAAATACGAACCAACGCAAGTATTCTTTATTCAATTAACCATTATTGCAGTATGTATGTCTGTAGGAACTTGGATAGGCGATCAATTTTCAAATTTAACTGGTCAAAGTTTACCTATGTATGTCGGTTCTATGTTTGTAGCCGTAGCAATTCGTAACATATCAGAATATGCGAACCTACAACTCATTGATTTAAAACTCAATGACCAAATTGGTGATGTGGCATTAGGATTATTCTTATCATTAGCATTGATGAGTATTCAACTTACGCAAGTATATTCTCTCGCATTACCACTTATCGCCATCGTCTTAGTCCAAGTGGTATTTATTTCGTTATTTGCATTCTTTATTTTATTTAGAGTGCTTGGTAAGGACTATGATGCTGCAGTCATGGCCGGTGGTTTTATTGGTCATGGTTTAGGTGCCACACCAAATGCAATGGCGAACCTAGATGTTATCACTAAGAAATATGGTAGTTCACCTAAATCCTATTTAGTCGTGCCAATTGTTGGCGCCTTCTTAATTGACCTAGCTGGCGTACCAATCGTCATGGGCTTTATGAATATTTTTGGAAATTAAAATTGATGTTTACACTATCTAAAAAGCAAGTTGAGCATTTGTACGCTCAACTTGCTTTTTTGTATTATCTGATATTAATTATTTTAGATTATCCTCGATGAATGTCTAAACCACGTTGGTCTATCCATGACATTAACTTCTGATCGAATACTAACTTACTTTGTTTTAATTCGCTAATATCTCTTGCATCTAACATCGTCATTATTGATTTCGTATGTGCAATAAATGATTCAACATATTCAATCGTTGTCGTAATGCCGCCATTTTCAACTTGGTTTAAAAATGGTCGAGACATCCCTACTGCTTTCGCACCTAAAGCCAAACTCTTAACGACATCTAATGGTGTTCGTACACCACCACTAGCAAAGACATTGAGTGAATCTTGATAAGCCGAACTTTCTAGTAAAGACTCAACGGTTGACTGTCCCCAATTTGCAAGATAGTCCATATCTTTGTTTGTGCGACGTTCATTTTCGATTGTGACAAAGTTCGTTCCACCTTTACCACTTACATCAACATAAGTCACACCTACATCAATTAAGTCTTTGTATAATTCTTTACTCATGCCGAAGCCAACTTCTTTAATAATGACCGGCACATCTACACGTTGAACGATAGAGGCTACATTATCTAACCATGTTGAAAATTCTCGATTTCCTTCAGGCATAACGAGTTCTTGCGGTGCATTAACATGTATTTGTAGCGCTTGAGCATCCAATAATTTCACCGCTTCAACTGCTTTATCTACAGGAACATCTGCACCAACATTACTAAAAATAGTACCTTCTGGGTTGGTTTGACGTGCAATACTAAACGATTCAGCCATTTTAGGATTTCTTAACGCAGCATGTGTTGACCCTACTGCCATCGCTAATCCAGTTTCTCGAGCCACGATTGCAAGTTTCTCATTAATTTGTTTCGTCCATTCACTACCACCAGTCATCGCATTAATATAAACTGGATACGTCATATCAAAATCCGTCGTGTGACTTGTTAAGTCCACATCATTTACATTAATACTAGGGATGGAATGATGTACAAATCGCATTCGATCAAAGTCTGATTGCGGTGCATCACTTTGAGCCATTGCTATTTCGACATGTTCATTTTTCCTCTGTTCTCTTTGAAAATCACTCATCTTTGTACCTACCTTTACTTTAAATAATAAAATTTCAAATTATATTAGAACCATTTTTTTCTTTTGAAAAAGATAATCAATGCGATAGCTATAATTAACATGACCACCATACAAATAGGATAACTATAGTGCCATTTAAGTTCTGGCATGTACTCGAAATTCATGCCATATACACCTGCAATAAATGTTAAAGGAGAGAAAATAACTGACACTAACGTAAGTACTTGCATAATACTGTTCATTCTAAATGATGAATAAGATTCGAAGTTCTCTCTTATTTCATTAGCCATCTCTTGTGATGTTCTGATGATATTATTCTGTTTAATAAGATGGTCGTCGATATGTTGAATATACATTGAATGCTTACTATCTACAATTAAATTACCTTCTGTTTTAATGGTATTTACCAATTCTTGCATAGGGAACAATACCCTCTTAATCTTGATTAAATCGGATTTAATTTGAAAGACATTATCCATAATCTTTTTACTTTGAGTGTCATCTACATGCGCGTCTTCAAAGTTATACGTTTTATCTTCAATTGTATATACGAACTCAAAATATTTATCTACCATCATATCTAATATATGTATCACTATATCTGCACAATCTAAGTCAGGATCATGGTGATGTGCGTTCATCTTTGCCACTTCATTTAATGATTCGAAATGTTTATGATGATACGTAACCAATACTTTCTCATTTAGAAATACATTCAAAGAGATTGGAGAAAAATCATCTCTGTACATGCTATGAAAGACTAAATATTGATATGATTCATAGGATTTATATTTTACACGTGGTACACCAGTAATTGCATCCTCTAACTCTAGATAGTTAAATTCAAATTGACTGACTAAGTAATCATTCTCTGCTTGTGTTGCATTTTCAAAATCGAACCAAACAATTGTTGCTGCTTCAGGAATATCGTCAACACTGTCAACTTGTGTAAGTGATTGATTTTTAGTTTGATATCGAATCGTCATTGTCATCGTTACATTTACCTCCTGCATGACCATACGTCTTTCATTCTACCATGAATTAAATCATGTGTATGTGTTAATTTTATTTAGTAAAATAGAAGCATCCATATATGAGTGAGGTCTGATAAGATGAGCAATCCATTAGTTATTAACAATGTTGTACATGCATCTCAAATTGATCATAACAATCATATGCATGATTCAGAATATAATAAAGCATTTAGTGCAGCTGTAAACGAATTTAATTACACACATGGACTTTCTTTAGAAGAACGCGAAATCCTTCATTACACAATGTTTACATTAGAAGAACATACGACGTATCTTGTAGAGTTGTCCCTTGATTCCACTTATCGAATCGAAGTTTATATTTATGACTATGACTATAAACGTGTGCATTTCTTTTTAATGCTTTATAACAATAAGGATGAGTTAGCTGCAACGAACGAAGTCATTATGATGGGGATTGATACTAACAAACGCAAATCAGCACCGTTTCCAACCGACTATCACCAAAATATTGCGCGTTATTATCAACAGCAAGGTACGATCGATTGGCCTAAACAATTGGGTCATCAAATTGGCATACCTAAAAAGGAGAACTAAAACATGGGACGAACATTCCGCAATCAACTATTAGAATTATTATATGATTTAAACGATGATTTAAAAGTAGATTTAATCGCACTCAATACGACAAAACAATTATTTATGAACGGTCCAAGTCAAGAATTACTGAAAAGAGCATTTAATATAAGTTATCATCAAGGACAAAAACAAGCGATTGAAGCTCTACGAAATATCACTGAAGCGGAAATTGATGATCAACACTTACAACATGTTGTGCATCGTTATATCAATGAATTCACGGATGCTACTTCAAATTTAAATGCATTATCGGAACAACAACTGGCATCACAAACAGATTTAGCCCAAGTGATAGATAACCATTATCATCACTTAGGCCAAAAACAAATCACGACTCAAGTACAGCACTTGCTTAAACAGTATTAATGCACATAGATACGAATAATTTATGATATAGAAATAGAGGCGCGCATAGGACAACATTCTTTTTAAATTCGTCGTCCACTCCCATTCTGCTTTGTTTGTAAAATTGCTTGGTGAAACGCTCTTTGCTGGAGCCCCGCATGCAAAGCATACCAGTGCAAACGCATACTGAATTCGCTTGCCTTATTAATTCAGTCGATTACGACGCATTTGCTACGTTGCCCATATGATGTTGAGGATTTCAAACGCTAAACGTTATTCAATTTAATACCCATTATACGTCAATCGTTTTAGCGATTTGTTTAATTACTTTGTGAGATTCATGTATAGGAAATAATGGGAAATCATGGAACATTTTAGGATATTCAAAGAATTGAACAGATTGGCCATTGCCCTCCATATTATAGACAAAACGTTTCATATCTGGATAATAAATTTCTCTGCCACCACCAAATAGCACAACTGGTGGTAAATCTTGAAGTTGTCCATAAATAGGTGAAATTAATGGATTAGCCAAGGCTTCCCCTTGCGTCCATACATTGAATATGCGATGTAAACCATCTCTATTTACGAATCGATCTTTATTCATTAAGTCCTCAGTAATTTCTGGGTTAGTTAGCGTCGCATCTAACATTGGCGACAATAGATATACTTTATTAGGTAGTGGTTGCTTTTTAGCTATAAGTTGTTGAACGTAACTTAAAGCTAAAGCGCCTCCTGTACCATCGCCCATAATGACAATGTGTTTTGCATCTACTTCTTCTAATAAAGACTGATACACAGCATCTATCGCTTTAAATGTGTCATCAATATGGTGTTCTGGCGTTTTAGGATAAATAGGTAGTACGACTTCATACAATGTACTTAGCGTAAGTTTATCCATAAATCTCCAATGAAATGGAGAGGGTTGTAGTGTATTATAACCACCATGAATATAAAGTATTTTCTTTTTTGTTTCATGGCGGAAGTTGAATCTAAATACTTGCATCTCATCGAGTGACAACTTATCTAAATTAGACTTAACATTTAAACTTGAAGGTTGTTTATGTTTAGCTTGATTAATGTCTTTTCTCTTGTCCATAAACGTATCAAAATCCGAATCATTATCAAACAATATTGAGCGGTTGTGCAGTAAGTATCGATTGATGATTCGATTAACCATGTGTGATCTCATAAAATTCTACCTTCCTTAATTAATAATAAATTACTTAAACGTTATTACATTAAGCTCAAAAAACGATATAATTGAAATTATGTTCTAAAAATTCTCGATTAATTATTTAATATAATATTGTTATTTGCACATTAAATTCAGTATAAATTAGTCAAACTTAGAAAACAATGAATTATAGTAAAGGAGTTAGAAAAGTGTCAGAAAGAAAAACAATCCAATATGATGATAGACCACCTATTCATAATCAATATTATCCTCGTTCTCATCGTCACAATCGAAAAAGAAGATCTTGGGTGAGTTTGATGATTCAAATGATTATTTTCGTATTAGTAGCTATCACTGGTTATAGTATGTATAAACAGCCTATCTTCAATTTAGCCTTTGCCAACCAACCTATCAGTTATGCTCAAATCAAAGATTTTCAAAATACGGTTACACAAATAGGCGCACTTAACATTAATTTAAGTCAATTAACCAATTTAGAAGACATAGCTAATCGCCTTGTATTAGTATTTAATGTATTTTTTATTTTAGCAATTGTAAGTTTGATCATCACTGCTTTAACGATAATCTTTAATCGAACTTTACTAAAGATTTTTAATTTTATTATTATTTCTATTATGCTCATAATGTCCATCTATTTTGGTTATGCCATACAAGTAATTGGTCAACGTATTGCAGATAAATTACAAAGTTTTTCTTTGAATGTTTCAGCAAACCAAATTATTAATGAAGCTGACGCCATTCATAATGCGCTTATTTTATTAGTATGTAGTTTAGCCTTATTAATAATTAGTTTCTTTTTTAGAAATCGTAAAACAAATCATTACACTATTAAATAATCTCTCTTATGCCATTGTCGACGTTAAACTCAAGTCACAATGGCTTTTATTGTTGTAATAAAAAAAGTATCGATCACACTTATCAAAGTGTACCGATACTTTAAAAATAATGTCCCCCAACATCATTTTATTTAAATTTTTTACTTTCCGCATGCATCATTCTTTCATGTTCTGCATCAGCGCCTTTTTTGCCTTTTAAGAATAAACTTAAAACAAATGCTAAGAAAGCTAATCCAGTCGCAATCCAGAATGCATCGTTAATGCCTTCGATATATGCAAGCTGGTTAACATATTTCAAGATAGCTTGTAATGCTTCAGATTGACCGCCATATTGTGCCGCCATTTGACGTACATGATCTTGAATCACAGGGTTTGTTTTATCTAATTCATCTGCAAACGCACCAACATGATTTGTTGTTTGCGTTGTCATAACAGTAACAAGAATCGCCGTACCAATTGAACCTGCTAATTGTCTCATTGTATTAAGGAATGCATTACCGTGAGAGATTAGTCTTGGTGGCAGTGCGTTAATCGCTGCTGTCATAAGTGGCATCATAACGAATGCCATACCAAATGATCGAATAACATAAATACTCATAATATGAAGATATGATGTATCCATATTTAATTTTGTAAGTTCCCATGTTCCATAAGTCATTACTGCTATACCAAATAATGCTAATGGTTTTAAACCGATTGTATCAAGTAGCTTACCAGTAATTGGGCCTAAGATACCCATTACTAACGAACCAGGAAGTAATAATAATCCTGAATCTAGTGCTGAGAAGCCACGTAAGTTTTGTAAGTAAATTGGTAATAAAATCATACCACCGAATAAACTCATCATTACAACCATATTAATAATAGTTGTAAGTGTAAATGTTGATGATTTCAACACTTCAAGGTTTAACATTGGTGCTCTCATTGTTAATTCACGAATAACGAATGCAACAATAAATATTACACCAATAATAAACATAATTACAATTTCAGTTGAACCCCAGCCTTTATTTCCGGCTTCACTGAAACCATATAATAATGCACCAAATCCAATCGTACTATAAACAATACCTTGATAGTCGGCTCTTGGATTTGTTGTTTTTTGGTACAGTCTGAACCAGAAGTAACCAAAAATCATTGCTGCAATACCTAGGAAGAACATACCATAGAACATAACATTCCAATGATAGTTTTGTACGATATAACCTGATAACGTAGGTCCAATTGCTGGTGCCAATATCATTGCTATACCCATTGTTCCCATTGCAACCCCACGTTTTTCTGGTGGGAAGATTGTAACGATGACGTTAGAACCTAATGGCATTAATACACCAGCACCAATGGCTTGAAGTACACGTCCACCCATCATCATTGGGAAGTTATTCGAAAGTGCACAGACTAAAGACCCAATCGTGAATAATAAAAGTGCAATAATAAATAACTTACGATACGAATATTTATTAAATAAGAATGCACTAATCGGGATTAAAATACCATTAACTAACATGAAACCTGTCATCAACCATTGTCCAGTTGATGCCGAAATATTGAATTCTGTATTGATTTTAGGCAATGCAACGTTAAGTAATGTTTGGTTTAAGATGGCAATAAACATACCAAACAACATTGCAGCTAAAATTTTATTTCTTGTAATCCCTTTTCCAAACACAAAATCTTCTTTTTGTTTTTTGATGCGTTCGTTGACGCGTCCTTCTTGAGAAGCGGGATTAATCGGTTCATAAATTGAATCTTTTGGTAGATGTTGATTATTTACATCATCATCTTGTTTATCATCCTCAGTAGCATCATCAGAATAATGTAAGGAATGTGATGCTTGCTTTTGCTCAGGATGTATTTGCTCTGAGGCATGATCTTGTTGATCTTGTTCATTCTCGAAATGATCTTTGCGTTTATCATTTTCAATGTGTCGATCTTCTGTGTTTAAGTGACGAAATTGATGATCATCATGGTGAGCATCTTGCGTACGTTTTGACGCTTGATCTCGGTCTAAGTCACTGATTTTAAATTTAGATGGATTACTTTGACTTTTAGATTCTTCATTTACGTGTTGTCCCTTAGTTTGGTTCTTACGTTTCTTGCGTGATTTCAACACAAGAACGTTAACTAAACCAACTAAAATGACCGCTAAAACAATATATCCAACAATGAAGGTCGTTGTCATTCTATGACCCCCTTAGTTTTTATGAATTTTAACTTCAGCGTTCATTCCAGGAACAACATTTTTAGATGGTGCAGAATCTAAAGAAATTTTAACTGGTACTACTTGTGATACTTTAGTGTAGTTACCGTCAGTGTTAGATGATGGCATTAATGAGAAGCTAGCTGCAGTCGCTTGGCCTACTTCTTCAACTTTACCGTCAATATCAGAATCTTGACCGTCAATAGTTACATCAACTTTGTCGCCTTTTTCTACACTGCTAACATCTTTTTCGTCAATATTTGCTGTAATATATAAATCATCTAAATTGTAAGCATAAGCAATTGGTGAACCTGCTTGTGCAACTGAACCTTCCATACCACTTGTTTTAACGATTGTACCGTTTTGTGGCATTTTGATATCCATAGTTTGTGACTCACCGCTTTGGCTTTGACCACTCACTTCTGCTACTTTGTCACCTTTTTTAAGTTTGTCCCCTTGTTTTGCATCAAGAGATTTAATTTGACCTGAAGTTGGACTAGAGATTTGAATTTGATTTCCATCAACTTTGGCATTATCAGTTGTTACATAACTTGTAGCATTATGATATAAGTAGAAACCTACGATACCGACTACAACAAGAACAACGATAGTGATGATATTAATTAACACCATTTTTTTCATTGAACATTTCCTCCTATTTGCTTTTCAAAATCACTTTTAATATTATAAAGACATATACATAAAAATAACACCAACAATTATCGCTAAATTGTCGGCTATGTGAAGTTATAGATAAATTAGGTGACACGATGAAACAAAATGCTAAATATAAAATAATCAAAAGCTTAATCGATTTATTAGAAATTCATCCCATTGAAGATATATCCATCAAGATGATTTGTGCAAATAGTAATGTCAATCGCTCAACTTTCTATGATCACTTTCAAGATAAATATGATTTGCTATCTAAAATTCAAAATTATCATTTAAATAAATATGAACATCTACTAAACGCATTTTCTTTTAACTTCGATAACATTAAAAAGAACCCTGAGAAAGTTTATAAATTCTTTCATATTATTTTAAAATATATTTATAGAAAGAAAGCATTTTACCATGCCATTTTTATTTCTCATCCAAACAAAGCATTAGTAATGGAATATATTGAGATTACGAAACAATATTACACAAACATTTTAGGAGAAAATCATACAACCATTCAAAATGTCCCCTTCTTTATTACATACACAATGAGTGGGCAAATCGGTGTAATATTAAATTGGTTACGATTAGGGTGTCAAGAAAGTCCTGATGAAGTCGCAAGTGCGTTACTTGCTAACACGTTAAAAGTTCAAAGATAGTCATATTGAAGTTTAAAAGTCAATATCAAACAAAGTAGCCAATAAATGAATGAACCTTTCATTTATTGGCTACTTTGTTTATGCTTTATCATGTTTAAACACTTTAACATTTAATAATTGTAAAAGGATAAGTAAAATAGCTGTGAGGCTAATTATAATAATGTACGGCATACTATTATATTCACCTTTTAAATTAACAAGCGGTGTGACAAGTCCGCCTAATAACGATTGCAATAACCCTAACAAACTTGATGCGCTTCCGCTTCCAGTCGTACGCTCTTCCATTGCAATTGAAAATCCTAAAGTTGCTACACCGGTTACTGGGGCAACTAATACAATAAACCCTATAACTAATAATGCAAAATGCCAGTGATTCAACAATGTTAGTGACACGATAACGACGCCTAAAATTTGAACAGCTGTAAATGCACGTAACAATGCTTGTGGATGAAAATAGTCTACCAGTTTACCTGCAATTTGACTTGCAATGATGAGTGTAATGCCTATGCCAGCAAACATCCAACTGAAATGTAATGGTGAAACACCATATATTTTTTGAACTAAAAATGGCGACGCTGATATATAACTAAATAACATAATAAATGTAACACCTTGTATTAACATTGGTAACACAAATCGAGGTGTTGTAAGTAAACTTTTAAAATTAGTAAAAATGACTTTAACTCCACTACTATCACGCTGGGCTACTGATAAAGATTCAGGGACTTTAAATACTGAGCCTAGTACCATTAACACACCAAATATCGTTAAAATGACAAATACCATTCGCCAAACAGCAAAACTTAAGATTAATCCTCCTAAAGCCGGTGCTATTACAGGTGCGACACCATTAACAAGCATGAGTAACGCTAAAAACTTCGTCAGTTCGTTCCCACGATACATGTCACTCGCAACGGCTCTTGATATAACCGCGCCAGCACCACCTGTAAATCCTTGAACAAATCTTAGAAATACCATAACCCAAATATTCTCAACGAATACTATACCCAAACTTGCTAAAGCGAATACAACCATAGAAATAACTAATGGTTTCTTACGTCCCATACTATCAGATATAGGACCTACAAATAAGTTACCTAATCCTAAACCTATCATAAATAACGATAGTGTAAGTTGTGCATTAGCTGTCGTCGTATTAAAATCATTCTTTAATTCAGGTAGTCCTGGTAAAAACATATCTATCGATAAGGCACCTATGGCAGTTAAAGCACCTAATATAATAATAAATAAGGGTGAATGTTTTCTTTGGTTTTGCTCTATATCCATTAACGTATCCCACCTTTGTAGGTTTCATATTTTCTATGTATTAAAAAAAGAACGAGCGGGCGTAGGACGGAATGATTTATTCAATTCGTTGTCCCACCCCAGCTTGCGTTGCTTATAGCATTTCTTAATGACATGCTTTTTAGTAATCCCCGCATGCAAGTATGATTAAAACTGAGAAAAGCTTGATTGAAGCATTTTCTCAGTTTAGTCAGTGACACTTGGTATCGTTCAATTTATTTTGAATCAACGAGTTGAAGATTCCCGGTATGATGATCCTCAGTTAATTCATAATCCGTAATTTCATATTGACCATTACTATTCAGATGCTGCACTTTAGTGTTAATCGTGTTACCTTGTTGACTGGCACTAATAATTTGAGGATTTATGAAAGCAGCTGAATGATTTAAATTATTTTCTATCATTTTATAGATGCTGGATTTATCTTTTAAAAATGTGCTTACTAAATTAAAGTTACCTTGAGAAATAGCGCTATTTAGTGTTAAAGAATAATTGTTAAAGAAATGACTCAATTTTGTTTTCAAGCTATTTTCTTCGGCTTCTTTTTCTTCAATATAATCACTAATCTCTTCATCATCAAACTCTAATACTGCACTATTAATATTACCTAAGTCTCTTGCTTTAATTGTTTTAGTCTCTGTACGGAATGTTTTTCCTTTAGCCTTTCCTAAGGCAGATACGGTCACATCTTTCGTTTGAGGATACGGTCCATACTCTCTAGATCGACTGTATTTCATTTGTTTATCATTAATTTCAACTTTTAGTGAATTTTTATCTAAGTCACTTTTTCCTTTTAATTTTACGGTTAATAGTGCCTCATTGAAATTTTCATTTACTTCAACTGTGTTTCCTTTACCATATCTAAAATCAAATTTAAGCTGACCGCTAAATGTGCCATACTCTGTTTCCTTTTTAGCATCAATAGAATATATGCCTGGAATATATCTACCAAGTGACGTTGTTTTATTGGCATCAGCAATAACAGTTTTCTTTTTACCGCCATCTTTGAACTCATATTTCGTATCAAGCTTAGGTTTAACAATCGCTTGTTTTGTTGGTGCGGTGTAACTCATATTATCAAATATGAGTAATCGAGTTCCGTTTTTACTCACACGTAAGTAATTATTCCCTGCACGTGTTTTTAAATTAATTGCCTCTTTGGAATCACTTTTATTTAATGTTTCAACAGTTGATCTAATATCATGTGCAAATTTTTTCATACCGACTTCACTTCTAATGTAGTCAATATAGACGCTCGCTTCATCCGAATCGATATGAGAATTTTTAGAACTTAATAACGTTGCGACCTTTTGTGAATCATTATTATCAATAGCATTAACTAAAATTTTAGTTTGCGCGTCAGGCGTGTTATAATTCCTTACCAATAAAAATACAATGACGAGCAATATAACAATAAATGCAACAATTGCCCAAGGAATAAACTTTCTAATCTTAATATTTGATGTGTTGGTTTGAGGGGTATGGATTTGCTTGTCTTTGCTGTCTGATTTTTTATATTTCTTCCCACAATTAGGACACTTATTCAGGCTATTATTGTCAATTTTCTGTCCACATTTCGGACATGTACTCATTTAGTCACCAACTTCCCCACTACTATATTAAATTTAACGATTGATATTGTACGTTCAAGTTAAGAATATGATATCTATTATATAATAATCGGTCTAAAGCTTCATACTAATTTAAACTTTTGAATTAAATTTTTTTACTCTTTCATCTATTATATATAATACACTTAACGCTTTCTCAATATCTTTACTTGATAAGTCTGCCACCATATCACTGACAATGTCACTAACAATCTCATTATTTTCTTCAGTATATTGACGACCTTTGTCTGTTAAAACAACATATTTCAGGCGTTGATCAATATTGGTATTAGATTTTTGTAATGCTACGAAGCCACTGTCAATGAGTTTCTTGATACGTCTACTCACCGCTGCTTTATTAACTCTCCGTTATTTCTGTAATTGATAATGCATGATGATGGCTTAGTAATCTGAGTACATTGGATTGTTCCATTGAAATGCCATACTTACTTTGTTGATCTTTTAATAGCTTGGCGGTTAAAGTATTGGTATCATCGATGAATTGTTTCATAAATTCGATGTGGTTTCTAGAAATTCTGCTCATTGCTTTACTCCTTGTTAATTAGTCATCCATTACGTTTATACATACTCTGTTAAATCATATCAATAAACAATTCTCTTGAAAACCTCATTCCGTGGTTAATAGTTGCTAAATGGTAAGTGGTTCGATTACATTTATATATATAAAGAAATTCGAGGTACTTCCTATGTTCGCAATTATTTTAGCTCTCATTGTGTTATGTATTGTAGTAGGTGTATTATTCAATGTTACACAACTTTTAAATTTAACAACATTTATAATAACTGTCATATTGTGCATGATGATTACCGTCATAAATGTATTAACAATGACATTACCTACTACACTCATACTACTTATGATTATTACTACGCTTGGTTTACTACTGAAACATTATCATCTTTTTACATTTAAAAAAGGAAAAACATTTTTAAATAAAATGATGAAACATTTCATATTAGGTGTACTATTCACGGCGATTCTTGCATACCTTAGCACGATGCCCATTCCAATCATCAATGGCATCTTCCTATGGCTTACGATGATTGCTATAAGCACATGTTATGCATTCTTACTCTATATGGCTTGGTCTTCGGCTTTAGGTCGTATAACCACGCAAAATCAATACGCGTTAATTATGGTATTGGGTGCTGGTATATTCACAAAGAACGTTACACCGATGTTAGCTGATAGATTAAATCGTGCATTAAGCGTTTATCATCAACAAAAAAGGACATGCAACGTGCTTGTGAGCGGTGGCCAAGGGCCTGATGAACCAATATCTGAAGCATTGGCGATGAAACATTATTTAATTGACCACGGGGTTCCTGAGTCTAATATTATCCTAGAGGATCAATCAACCAACACCTTTGAAAACTTTTATTATTCTAAAAGAATCATACGTAATCTATATAAACATCGTCCTAGTATACTTTGTGTCACAAGCCAATTTCATATTTTACGTGGCATGAGATTTGCACAAATAAATCAAATGAAAGTCGATGGTATCGGAAGTCATACACCCTATCATTTCTTTAATATAGCATTAATTAGAGATTTCTTAGCGCTTATGTATCAATATAAACTACTCTTAACCATTTACTTTGCAATTTTATTTTTTGCATCAATTTATATCTTATTTTAAACCATAAAGATGGGAGTTGGATAGAATTCTATACGAATTCATCATCCAACTCCCAATTAGTTATGCTTGCAACATCGTTTAATGACATATGTTAGTCGTGCTCGCTTCTTATCTAACTATTATTATACGATTTACTTTTTACAATGATTAACTACTTCAATATTTGTACTTTTTACAACTCTATTTTACCATCTTCTATTTTAATCACTCTATCTGCATATTCAAATAATCTTTTATCATGCGTGATCATAATACCAATCATATCTTTGGTTTGAACTTGAGATTTAATCATTTGAACAACAGATGTCGCTCTATCTGCATCTAAACTTGCTGTCGGTTCATCCGCTAATATAATTTTAGGCTCATTCATAAAAGCCCTCATAATCGCCACACGTTGTTTTTCTCCTCCAGATAACAAATGTGGATAAACAGCTAGACGATGACTCAAGCCTATTTCATTGAGTAGTCTCTGCGCTTTCTCTTTTGCCTCTTTACGTTTACTTCCCGCTTCTTTAGCTACAATCGTTAATTGTTCCTCCACAGTTAAATAAGGTACGAGATGCGATGATTGAAAGATAAATCCAATATCATTTAGTCTTAGACTGGTTTGATTTACATCATTAGAGAATAATTGCTTATCATTATATAAAATATCTCCACTTGAAGGACTTAATAATCCCCCTAAAATATTTAGAAGTGTTGATTTACCTGAACCAGATGCGCCACTGAGAATAATAAACTCGCCTTGATTGACCTCAAAGTTAATCCCTTTTAACACTTCTGTTTGAGCATCTCCACTACCAAATGTTTTAGTAATTTGATTAAGTTGTAATGTCATTATTCCATACCTCCAATTGCCTCTATCGGATCTACTCTTAGTACTTTTATAAAGGATAGTAATGCACCTATTAATCCTACGATTAGAAATACGGCAATCATTAATAATACCTGACTATAATTTAAATAAAATGGCATTGTCACTGGCATAACCGTATTCAAAATAAGTATGACAATAAATGCTAAAATAACGCCAACCATTGTTGTTAAAACAATTTGTAGTAAAAGTGCAGTTAATAAATGTTTGGTCTTAATACCAATAGCTTTTAGAATACCTATTTGAGGGATCTTTTGAATCGTCATCACATAAAAGAATGCACTTAATACGATAGCTGTAATAACAAATAAGCTAATAATCATTAAATTAAGTGGCATTTGCTCTGCCTGGTAACTAGCAATGTTATCTGTTAACGTCTTTTCGTTCACTACTTTTATGCCGTCTATTTGATTAAGTGACGCTTTGTCATCTTTATTTATATTTTCAACAGGGTAGAATGTTGATACTTGCTTATTTATTGATTCAAACGCTTCTTTATTCATTAATATCATTGAACTATGGGAATACATGGTTTCGTTCATTATCCCGCTTATTTTATAACGCGTGTCATGCCCTTTAAATGAAACGTAATCTCCAACTTTCAAATCATTACCAGTTAATTTTTCACTTATAGCGATTTCATCTTGTTGAGTTGGATAGCTACCAGTTATAAGTTTTGGCTTAAGATGTTTTGGTGTATTAAATGTAATAACATCTTGCTCATCTTGATTGATTTTTAGTGTTTGTGTGCCTATTTGTGTGGCATCTTGATGAATGATATCTTCTATTTTATCTTTCTGAGACTGGTTCATCTGTGAACTTTCTAACTTAGGCTCTTTATTATCTTCAACAATATAATGTTCTGCCGGCATATTGTTTAAATATGATATATTTTCTCGTGCTAACCCTTGAGCTAATCCACTAATAAATAGAACCATACTTCCTAATAAAAAGATGATTAACATGATTAATGTGTAACGAAATTTATAAAATTTTATTTCTTTCCATGCTAAATTCATACTTACTACCTCCCACTGCTATTTCAATACACAGTTTAATGACATAATATGAACTGAATATGAACTTTAATGGAATTTGTTTTTTGATATAGTTATTCATATAATCATGTTAAATAAATTAAAGGAGTAATAATGATGGTGAAGTGTTTAATAGTGGATGATGGACTATAAAATATTACATTACGTTTCTCAGCATCTCGAAGCGGCTCAAATTCAAACCGTTACACATGCCAGTGGAGAAAACGCATTACAATACCTTACAAATAACCAAGTTGATATTGCTGTTGTCGATATTATGATGACTGGTATGGATGGATTTGAACTGTGCCAAGTGCTAAAAAATGACTACGACATACCTGTTATTATGCTAACAGCACGAGATGCGCTAAGCGATAAAGAACGTGCATTTGTGAGTGGAACAGATGATTACGTTACGAAACCATTTGAAGTGAAAGAATTACTATTTAGAATTAAAGCTGTGCTAAGACGTTATCAAATTAATTCTCAAGATATTATAAAATTAGGCAATGTGACTTTAATTCAAGAATATATGGAAGTCATTGTTGGATCCAAAAATGTAAATTTACCTACTAAAGAGTTTCAATTATTATTTTTATTATGTGGTCAGCCAAAACATATTTTTACGCGCAACACATTAATAGAGCGCATTTGGGGGTTTGATTATGAGGGAGATGAAAGAACGATAGACGTACATATCAAACGACTACGTCATCGTCTAAATCAATTAAATGCCACGATTGAGATACAAACGGTTCGTGGACAAGGATACAAGGTGATTACCCATGTTTAAATCTCTTTATACACGTATTGCAATCTATACAATTACCGTTATTCTATTTAGTGCTTTAGTAAGCTTTCTATTCGCTAATATATATTACCATTTCAATTTAAAAGCACATAATGATACTAAGATAATGCGTACTTTAAAAGAAGCACGACAATTTCATGCCTCTTCAAATCAATCTGATAGTCAAGCCTATTTCAAACACCTAGGCGATATGAACTATCAAATTATGATTGTAGATCGTGCACATCATAAAACATTTTATGGTGAACCATTTCGCCAAGACACGATTTCAAACGCCGCGATCAACCAAGTTCTACAAGGCGAGGACTATCACGGTATCAAAAATAAGCCATTCGAATTATTTGTAACTGGATTTTTTGATAATGAAACAGATAATACTGTAGGCGTCCGCTTTACCCAAAATCATCAACCGCTTGCCGTGTTTATGCGTCCAGATATAGGCGAAACCTTTAGTGAGTTTCGTACTTTCCTTTCAGTGTTATTAATTTGTTTATTAAGTATTTCAATCACCCTAGTTATTGCATCAACTTATTCAATCATTAAACCTATAAAAACGCTAAAGCAAGCAACAGAGCGTTTAATACACGGGGATTTCGATACACCCATTTATCAAAGTCGTCATGACGAAATCGGCACACTACAATATCGATTCGACGCTATGCGTCAAGCATTAAAACAAGTCGATGATATGCGACAACACTTCGTTCAAAATGTTTCACATGAAATCAAAACACCATTAACACATATTCAACGTTTACTTACAGAATTACAATTTACAGCGACGCAAGAAAAAAGGCAGACATACATTGATGAAATTCACGACGAAGTAACTCGATTAAGTAATCTCACAAAGGAATTACTTCTCCTATCAGAATTAGATAATGCCAATCATTTACGCTTTGATGATCATATACACATTACTACGATGATTAAAGACATTATACGTCATGAGCAATTCGAACTAGATAATAAAGATTTAATGTTGTTGTCTGATTTAAGTGACGTTTATTTCCAAGGAAATAGTCGTTTATTACACCAAGCATTCTCTAATCTTATTCAAAATGCGATTAAGTACGCTTCAATTGGTGGTACAGTTGAAGTTAGTCTTTCTCATGAGCATAATGATTCAATTTTATTTAGTGTCAATAATGAAGGAAATACGATTCCATCAGAAACTCAACCACATATTTTTGAGCGATTTTATAAACTGAACGAGCAAGATAATAGTAATGGCTTAGGTCTAGCCATTACGCAATCAATTATTAAATTACACCAGGGCGAAATTAGTGTGTCTAGTGACGTACAACGAGGTACTACCTTTACGATTAGACTGACATCAAACTTATAAATATATGCCATTTATATAATCATTTAAACCACTTACACAGTGAGAACGACCGGATACTTATTTTTTACTATAAAAAGCACCCTAACATGATTAAATTAAATTATGGAGGAGGTTAAAATATGAAATTGAGACTGCATATATCACCTGATGAAAAAGAAAAACTTGTTGCCATCCATGCACCATCGTTAGATGAAGATGTTCAACAAATTATATCTTGTATTGAAGATTTAGATCGTGCCACTCAAATATATGGTAAATATGAGGATGCAATCTATGTACTAGACATTAAATCGATTATCAGTTTTCGAACGTATCATAATCAGGTTGTGGCGATTAAAGGTATGAAACAATTCAAAATAAAAGAACGATTGTATGAATTAGAAGCTAAATTACCTACTTCTTTTATTAGAATTTCTAAATCTGAAATAGTTAATAGTGATAAAATTGAAAAACTTCATATGGAACCAAATGGGCTCATTAGAATGTATTTGAAAGATGCCGATTTCACTTACTCCTCCAGAAGATATTTAAAATCGATAAAGGAGCGATTATCGTTATGACAAAATTATACAAATTTCTAAGTATCCCTTTGTTAATTGGACTAACGCTATCTATCATTTTTAGTTATATTCATGCCGAAGGTGAATATTATCCTTTATCTCCTATATCTACTTTAGGAAAATTTTATTACGCTCATTTTACTGAACCAACAGTCATGCTTATATCTATAATATTATGGTTATTAATTGGCTTGCTTTTTTATCTGACAAGTTTTATTTTTACGCATACAGACTGGAGTATCACACGTGCTACGCTATTACATTTCATATTTAGCTATATTGGTTTACTGCCCATTGGTATTTTAGCTGGATGGTTTTCAATTAAAATTTCAAATTTTTTGATATTCACATTTTATTTCATCATTATATATTTGATGATTTGGGTTAAATCTTACTTTACAAACAAAAAGTACGTTACAGAAATTAATCGACAACTAAATAAAAGGGAGAAATAAAAATTGGCTAGTTACTCATGGAATTGAATTAGAGTAGCTAGCCAATAATGTGTTATATATACAAACTAGTGCGATTATTTAACATTTAAATATTTTTGAATTTCTTTATTTACTGCACGATAAACGTCTTCATGTTCAGTTAATTTAAGACCGAATGAAGGTACCATTTCTTTAATCTTAGGAATCCAGTTTTTAAACTCATTACCATAACAACGTTGTAATAAATCAAGCATAATATCTACTGCAGTAGATGCACCTGGAGAAGCGCCTAATAAGGCAGCAAGTGATCCATCATCCGATGTGATAACTTCTGTACCAAATTGTAAGTTTCCTTTGCTATCTTCGGTATCTTTGATCACTTGTACACGTTGTCCTGCAACAATAACTTCCCAATCTTCATCTTTCGCATTAGGCACAAATACACGTAAATCATTCATACGATCCTCATGCTTTAACATAAGTTGTGAAATAAGGTACTTCGTTAAATCCATTTCTTTGATACCTGCTGAAAGCATCGTTAATACATTATTTGGTTTTACTGAACGTATTAAGTCTAAATTTGAACCTGTTTTTAAGAATTTAGGTGAAAATCCTGCAAACGGTCCAAATAATAAAGCACGTTCACCGTTTACAAATCGCGTATCTAAATGAGGCACTGACATTGGTGGTGCACCGACACTTGCTTTACCATAAACTTTCGCATGATGTTTTTCAATCACGTCTTTATTCGTACAACGCAAGAATAAACCACTTACTGGGAAACCACCGATATGTTTTGATTGCTTAATACCTGTTTTTTGTAGAAGTGGTAAACTTGCACCGCCAGCCCCAATAAATACAAATTCTGATTCATACGCCTTGCTTTGACCAGAATTTAAATCTTTAACTGTCACTTTCCAGTTTCCATTATCAAGTTTCTCAATATTTTCAACTTCTTGTTTATAAGATACTTCTACATTTCTATCCTTTAAATTAGAAATAAGTTTCTTTGTTAATGCACCGAAGTTTACATCTGTACCACTCTCATCACGAGATAATGCTATAGGCACATGTGATGTTCTTCCTTCAACCATTAACGGAACCCATTCTTTAATTTTGTCACGATCTTCAGTAATATCCATTTTTTCAAATAGAATATTTTCTTTTAATGCTGCGACTCTGTTTTTAAGAAATTTCACATTAAAGATACCTTTAACAAAACTCATATGCGGCACAGATTGAATAAAGTTAGCAGGGTTCTCTAATTGACCTGTTCGAACTAAATGTGCCCAAAACTGCTTAGAGACTTGGAATTGTTCGTTGATTTTAATTGCTTTCGTAATGTCAACGGAACCTTCCTTACCTTCTTTAGTGTAATTTAATTCACACAGTGCAGAGTGCCCTGTCCCAGCATTGTTCCAAACATTTGAACTTTCTTCACCAGATTGTTCTAATTTTTCAAATATTTTAATTTCTTTGTCTGGAGATAATTCTTTTAATAACGTTCCGAGTGTTGCGCTCATTATACCGCCACCTATTAAGATGACATCTGTTTTGCTATGTACTGAACTCATAACAATACAGTCCCCCTTTTTTTCACATCTTTAGTCGATAGGATATTGACCTTGGCTTAATAAATTAAAACGCTTTCTTTATTTATTAAAATTTTTAATATTAACTTTACGCTATACGTAAAATCGACTTTTTATGAACTAGTTTAATTATATACATAATCCCCCCATGAAAAAAGTGTTTACATAAAGTTTTCATCTTTTATTAGATAAAGCAAGGTCGATAGTCGATTCGAATGATAATGCTATTACTATTAGACATACATAAGAAATGCTATAATTCACTATTATGAATCATTAGAGGTGTAACTATGAAATCATTCACATTTTTTATGCATAATGTCTATGCTTTAGGCGGAACTGCGAAAGCTGTTTCTGAATTAGCTAATACACTTTCCGACAAGGGGCATCACGTAGAAATTATTTCTGTTTTTCGTGCGCAAGACGAACCTTATTTTAAAATAAATAACAATATAAAAATAAAAACACTAATCGACTATCGTTTAAAACCTCAGAACATTAAAGCAATCATTATGAATCGTATTAATAAGTATACTTCCTTATTGAAACCAATCAAAATAAACCATCATGAACCTGGATTAAATCAATTTTCAAAATACGTAGAAAATAAAATGATTAAAGCGATTAAAAAAGTAGATACTGATGTGCTTGTAGGTACTAGAGCGAGTTTTAATATTTTAATATCAAAGTATCACCCTAATGATGTGATGACGATTGGAATGGAACATATGAATTTACAAGCATATCCAGAACACTATCAACAAGATATACTTGATGCGTGTCGTAAATTAGATCTTATTACAACGTTAACGAAACAAGATCAGTTAAATTATGCGCAACATATCAACACACCTGTTTATACTATTCCTAATATCATCAGACCAATTAAAAATGATACTCACAAAGAGAATATCATCATGAGTGCGGGTAGATTAGAATTTGAAAAAGGCTTTGATATTTTAATAGAAAGCATTCGTCGAATTCAAGATGATCTTAAGCGCCTTAATTTTAAAGTAGAAATATATGGAGATGGCCAAGAACGCGAGTCTTTGCAACAACTGATTGATCAACATCATTTAAATGATTTAATTACACTTTATGCCGCAACGCAACAACTTAATACTAAATTAGCTAAAAGTAAAATCACCGTCGTACCGTCAAGAAATGAAGGGTTTGGTATGGTTGTACTGGAAGCAATGGCGCAGGATAATATTGTTATAAGTTTTAAAGATACACTAGGGCCTGCAAGTATCATCACACATCAGGTTAATGGTTACTTAGCACATTATGGTGATGCTAGTTCATTAGCAAAATACATCGACATCGCTATGAATCATATTGATGATGCCGACCAGATGGTTTATGAAGGACATGTTACGTTGAAACACTATACACCTACCACTGTTTATGAAACATTTATGTCCGCTATAAATAGTATTTAAACTTAAAGCGCTACTTCGCCTCGGTAAGCATCTCAACTTAAGTGAAATGAAAAGCCAAATAAGCGCTACTTTAGAAACTGTCCCCTATGAATGGCCCCAACTTGCTTAGCCTGTAAAATCACTTTCGTGATTTTTTGTGTTGGGCCCCCAAACCCCAACTTGCTTTGCTTGTAGAATTT
>NZ_KV838563.1:0-38301 GCF_001838705.1 Staphylococcus sp. HMSC34C02 | reverse complement strand
CAGGTGTGACCTCCTTGCCATTGTCACCAGACAATAACTTACTCAATTAATTATAATGTCAATTATTTTAATTTTCAATAGTTAATTTTACACTTTGTTAAAGTTATCTTTACAAGTCTTTTACAAAATTAGCTTTCGTTTTTGACGACTTTTATATCTTACAACATTCAAAAGGTAAAGTCAACAGTTTTTCAAAACTTTTTTAATTTAATAAGTTTATCATTTGTTGCTTCGACTTCTTTTGAACACTTTTACTATGTTAGCACATCACAAGTACAATGACCATACCTTTTTTAAACTATTTTATTATAATTTCTCCACTCTTTTTTACTTTTGTAACATCTTTTCTTAAATAATATCTAAGTCACTTTAAGTCATCTAATATTCAATGCCTATATACTTAGCTATTCTATCTATTTAACTCATTTTCGTTTCATTCAGCATATATATAATAAAAAAATGACTGGGACAAATTGAAATGTCTCAGTCAAATATATCATCTTGATAGCAGCTGACTGATTTAAAAGTGGCTCATCTCAGACTTTTTCAAGCCTAGTCATCCTTGTCGACGGGCACTGTCTAAGAAAATATCATAAAAATTGCTACAAACAAAACAAGATGGGAGCCGGACAACGAAATAAATTTTGGAAAATATTATTTCTGTCCTACTCCCATCTCAAATATTAAATACGATCTATTTCTGTCTCATGTAAGGGAATAATAATACGTCTCTAATAGATGGAGAGTCAGTTAATAACATAACTAAGCGATCGATTCCGATACCTAATCCACCTGTTGGAGGCATACCGTACTCTAATGCTTCAATGTAGTCTTCATCCATTTCATGTGCTTCATCATTTCCTTGCGCTTTTTCAACTAATTGCGCTTCGAAACGTTCACGTTGATCAATTGGATCATTTAATTCAGTAAATGCATTAGCGTGTTCTCTACCTACGATGAATAGTTCGAAACGATCCGTGAATCTAGGATCTTCTGGGTTTTTCTTCGCTAATGGAGAAATTTCAATTGGATGTCCATAAATAAATGTTGGTTGAATTAATGTTTCTTCAACTTTTTGTTCAAAAAATTCATTTAAAATATGGCCATACTTCATATTATCTGTAATTTCAATACCATGTTCTTTCGCTGCTGCGATAGCTTCTTCATCAGTTTTAATTTGATAGAAGTCTACACCTGTTGCTTCTTTTACAGCATCAACAATATGAAGACGTGTCCAAGCAGACTCTAAATCAATTTCTTCTCCGTTATATTGAACTTTTGCAGAACCAAGGACTTCTTGAGCAATATGTCTAACCATAGACTCTGTTAAGTCCATAATATCATGGTAATCAGCATAAGCTTCGTATAATTCAATCATAGTGAATTCTGGGTTATGACGTGTTGATACACCTTCATTACGGAATACACGTCCTATTTCATATACTTTCTCAAGTCCACCAACGATTAAACGTTTCAAGTGCAATTCGATTGCAATACGCATATATAGTGTTGCGTCTAATGCATTATGGTGTGTAACAAATGGACGTGCAGCTGCCCCACCTGCGATTTGATGCATCATTGGTGTTTCAACTTCTAAGAAACCTTGTTTATTTAAGTAGTTACGCATTTCTTGAATGATTTTACTGCGATTAATAAATGTTTGAGTACTATCTTGGTTAGTGATCAAATCTAAATAACGTTGACGGTAACGTTGTTCGATATCTTGTAAACCATGGAATTTATCAGGTAAAGGTCTTAGCGCTTTAGATAATAAAGTGAATGTTTTAGCTTTTACTGATAGCTCGCCTGTATTCGTTTTGAACATGACACCTTCAATGCCAACGATATCACCTAAGTCTGCACCTTTCCATAAATTATCGAAATCTTCTTCGCCAATTTGGTCTTTACGCACATAAATTTGAATTTGGCCAGTTAAATCTTGAACATGTGCGAAACCAGCTTTACCTTTACCACGTTTAGTCATTAAACGACCTGCAATTGACACATGACTTTCGTCTTCTTTTTCATGTAATGCTTCTTTAGAGAACTCATCCCATTGTGCTTTTAATTCGCTAGCAGTAGCTGAACGTTCAAAACGTTTCCCAAAAGGATCGATTCCTAAATCAATTAATTCTTGTAGTTTTTGACGACGGACCTGCATTTGGTCATTCATTTCTTCTGACATAACTTTCTCTCCTTTAAACTTCTTTTTTATGATAAATGTTCCATGGATCATTTTTAAAATGCTTATAAGAAATCTTATAGCCTATTTAGTGATATTTCTTTACGCTTTTTATGGAAATTCGTTACCTTTATCACTTTAAAATTATGATATTCTTTATATTCGCATTTCAAATGGTGCGCTTCGTGTTGAGAAATACTTGATAAAATGTCTTCTCAGATTAGTCTACTATAGCAAAGCTGCAATATAGCCTAAGGATACTATACTTACCCAAAGCTTAGTACTTAACCTTTATATTTCTTAACAGTATCATCTGGTTTAACTAAATCAGAGATACGTGCATTTGAACGAGGTTCTATTTGAGTAGATGCAATATCATTCAATGGTATTAATACAAAAGCACGTTCACCCATACGCGGATGAGGCACTTCAAGGTCATCTTCTTCTATTACTTTATCTCCATATAATAAAATATCGACATCTAATGTTCTTGGACCCCAACGTATGTCTCTAACGCGATGCAATCGCTGTTCAGTTTCCAAGCAATGTTTAAGTAGTACTTTGGGCTGTAATTCTGTTTCAATTTCTAAACACAAATTTAAAAAATTGGGTTGCTCTGTATAGCCTACTGGTGCAGTCTCATATATTGGAGAAATTTGAGTTACAGTAACACCGTCTATACTATCAATGATTTTAATAGCTTCTTGTAATTGCTGTTCCCTATCACCAATATTGCTTCCTAAGCCTAAATACGCTTGTACCATTTAACGATTCTCCCTCACTATTTCTATACCTACACCGTCATAATGACCTGGGATAGGTGGATTTTCTTTAGTGATTCTGACTTTCGTTTCCATTACACGATTATAGTGTGAATTTATACGTTTTGCAATACGTTCAGCTAGATGTTCGATTAAATTACATGGTGGACCTTCAACGATTTCTTTCACATCTTCAAACACTTCACCATAATGTACAGTATCAACCACTTTATCAGATTGACCCGCTTCAGCTAAGTCTACTTTCAAAGTAACATCTACTACAAAGATTTGACCTATCTCATTTTCAGCAGGTAATGCGCCGTGATAGGCGTAAAATCTCATACCATTAAAAAAGATTGTGTCGTTCATCGTCATTCTCCTTTAAGAAATCCATACTTTGGCCTAATCGAGCGTTTAATTGAACATTATGTACACGCACGGCTTTGACGCCTTTCATTATACCATAAGCTGTTGTTGCAGCTGTGGCCTCATCACGTTCTAGTGCCTTCGTTTCGGTACCAATCATTTCTTTGATGAAACGTTTACGACTCGTTGCCAATAAAACAGGATACTCTGTTGCAACCAGTTCATCTAAACGTGCCATTACTTCATTTTCTTCTTCACGCGTTTTCGCAAATCCAATTCCTGGATCTAGCCATATTTTGTGCTTAGGGATACCTGCCATTTCAGCTTTGTTCGCTTGCGTAATAAGTGATAACAACATCTCTTCGACAACTGGTTGATCACGATGTCCATCACCATTGTGCATTAATACAATTTCAGCATCATAAGCAGCTACAACATCAAGTATTTTAGGGTCGTATAAGCCTGCCCATTGGTCATTAATCATTGTAGCCCCTAATTTTAAACATGCTTCTGCTACTTCACTGCGATATGTATCAATCGAAAGTTGAACATTTAATTTTATAAGTTCTTCCACTACAGGAACGACACGTTCAATCTCTTCTTCTGTTGAAATTTCTGTAAAACCTGGTCGTGTAGATATACCTCCAACGTCTATAATATCCACGCCCTCTTCTACCATCTCTTTTGCACGTGCAACTGCTTTATCTACCGAATTGTACTTACCACCATCAGAGAATGAATCCGGTGTTACATTTAATATGCCCATAATTTTTGTTTTAGTCATTCTTGTCACGTCACCCTTCGTCCTTTTGAAAATGATTTGTAGCACAATAACTACGTTGACTTAATATTCACATACTAATGATACACTCATTTACCAAACATTTCAGTGTTTATAATCGACATCCAAACATCTATAGCTTTCATTGAATTTAATTGGGGTGTTTTTTTAGAAAAAAGAACGGGAGTAGGACAGAATTCATTTAAATTCGTTGCCCCACCCCCGTAAGGATGACTATAACTGAGAGAAGCTTAACTTAAGCACATCTTAGTTCTGTCAGCTACTGCGAATTTGCAAAGTAGCATCATTATATTATTTATATCTCAGACTGCTAAAAATCTTAACTATTGATTAATCATCAAATGAATATAAAGGTGTAGATAAGTAACGTTCACCATTACTTGGTAATACTGTTACAACTGTTTTACCTTTACCTAATTCTTTTGCTTTTTGGATTGCAGCATGGATCGCAGCACCTGAAGAAATACCTGCTAAGATACCTTCTTCTTTAGCAACACGACGTGATGTTTCCATAGCTGTATCATTGTCAACTTTGATAATACTATCGTAAATATTTGTATCTAAAGTATCAGGTACAAATCCTGCACCTAAACCTTGCAATTTGTGTGGTCCAGGTTCACCACCACTTAATACTGGTGATGCTTCAGGTTCGATAGCAACGATTTCAACGTTAGGGTATTTTTCTTTTAAGACTTTACCTACACCAGATAAAGTACCACCTGTACCTACACCTGCTAAGAAAGCATCAATTTGTTTACCTTCAAATTGCTCAACTAATTCTGGGCCAGTCGTTAAAGCATGGATTTCAGGGTTTGCTGGGTTTTCGAATTGTTGTGGTTCGAAGTAACCATGTTCTTCTTTTAATTCTTTTGCTTTTTTGATAGCGCCTTTCATAGCTTCTGAACCTGGTGTTAAGACTAATTTTGCACCATAAGCTTTTAATAAGTTACGACGTTCAGAACTCATTGTTTCAGGCATTGTAAATACTGCTTTATAACCTTTAGCTGCACATACGAAAGCTAAACCGATACCAGTGTTACCACTTGTTGGTTCTACGATTGTATCACCTGGTTTAATTTTGCCTTCTTTTTCAGCTTTTTCAATCATAGCTAATGCGATACGGTCTTTTACTGAACCACCTGGATTTTGGTATTCTAATTTTACGTATACATCTGCTGCATCTTCATCTACAACGTTTCTTAATTTTACTACCGGTGTATTGCCAATAATTTGAGTAATGTTATCTACTGGTTTTTGTGCCATTGAAAAAACGCTCCTTTTACTTTCATATTTAAAACTTAGTTTTTTTATCGGATATAATTATATTCTATCAGAATTTTCTAAAAAGACAAAGATAATTCTCTCATATTTAGACTTGAAGTTACATTTTACTTCCACATTCATTTATCTTCCCTGTAAAAAAGGCAATAAACACGTGATGGTTTATCGCCTTGAATTCTCTTTTCAGTTATACAATTATGCCTGCATTGAAGCTAATAATTCTTCTAGTTCTGATTCAGAATAACTGTATTTGTTACCACAGAAGTGACAAACTGCTTCAGCACCATGATCTTCTTTAATCATATCTTGAACTTCAGCTTCACCTAAACCTTTAATCGCATTTAGAAACTTCTCATGGCTGCAATTACATTCAAACTGTGCAGGCATAGTCTCTAAAATTTGAACATTGTCTTCTCCAAGTATCTCATTTAAAATACCTTCTGGCGTCAAGCCTTGTTCAATTAGTTTAGATACAGGTTGCATATTACTAATAGCATTTTCTAATTTAGTAACTGTTTCATCTTGCGCGCCAGGCATCACTTGAATAATGAATCCTCCAGCGGCTTTGATAGAATTGTCTGGATTTACTAACACCCCTAATCCTACTGAAGAAGGTGTTTGTTCACTTGTCGCAAAATAGTATGTGAAATCTTCTCCCAATTCACCTGATACAATTGGGCTTGCACCAGAGAAATAATCTTTCATACCAACGTCTTTGACTACTTGAATTGAACCGTCTGTGCCTACTGCTCTTCTTACATCTAATTTACCTTGTCCATTTAAAGGGAAATGTGTTTGTGGTTTATCAACATAAGCACGTACATTTCCTTCAGCATCTGCATCTGCAATGATTCTGCCAATAGGACCTTTACCATCAACTGTTACAGTTAATTTTTGATCGCCTTTCAACATCGAACCCATTAATAAAGTTGCAGTCATTGTTCTGCCCATTGCAGCTGATGCTGTCGGCCAAGTATAGTGACGTGTTTGCGCCTCTTGTACTGATTCAGTTGTGAGTGCAGCATATGCACGTATTTCTCCATCAAACGCTAATGATTTAACGATATAATCATGTGTCATCTTTGTATACTCCTTTAATACATCTATTTTTATATTGCTAATATTTATACTTGAATCATTCATTTACTTCTAATATTTTCCTTTAAGGATACTTATTCTACACTTGTTCAATAAGAATATGAAGTAACTTGCTTTCAACATTATTATTGTTATTTTAACTATACTTTCATATTAAAAAAATCTCCTTCGACTAAGGCGTAATGCCCTACTCAAAGGAGATAACAATCCAGCTAAACCTTATCGATTGTTAGGGTTGTTTGGATCATTCGGATTATATGGTTTGTCAATATTAGGAGATTGCTCATAACCTGTTTCGTCTTCATCACTTGAATGGCCACGATGTTTATCCGTATCTCCGTTTGAACCGTCACGTAGTTGATCATGTCCTGCATGATTATCTCTACCATCTCTTTGACGATGTCTACGTTCACGATTAATATCGTTATCCTCTTTACGATCTTCTCGCATATCTTCTTTTCCTTCTTCTAGTTGTTCTTCGCGAATATCATCGTAAGATTTACCATATTTACCTTCGCTAAAGTCAGAATCTTCATCTTTAACAACACGCGCAGCATCGTAATCTACTTCTGGTAATACACCATCATAGAATAATGAACGGATTTGTTCTGCTACTAATGTTTCTTCTGTTAACAATGTTTTAGCGATAAGTTTAAGTTCTTTTTCATGTTCTAATAAGATTTGTTTACAACGTTCATATTGTTCTTTAATAATACGTTGAACTTCTTTATCAATTTCATAAGCGATTTGACCAGAATAATTAGGTTCACCTTGCATATCTTTGCCTAAGAAGACTTGTCCACCACCGCTAGATGAGAATTGTAACGGTCCAAGTTTTTCACTCATACCATATTCAGTAACCATAGAACGTGCAATTTGTGTTGCTCTTTCAAAGTCATTTGATGCACCCGTTGATACTTCATGGAAGTTAATATCTTCTGATACACGACCACCTAATAAACCACAAATTTTATCTAGTAATTCAGGTTCTGTCATTAAGAAGCGATCTTGTTTTGGTAACATCATTGCATAACCACCAGCTTGTCCACGTGGAACAATCGTTACTTTATGCACAACTTCCGCTTCATCAAGCACCATACCAATGACCGTATGACCTGCCTCATGATGAGCTACAATATTACGTTCTTTGTCAGAAATAACACGTGATTTTTTAGCTGGTCCAGCGATAACTCGGTCTGTAGCTTCTTCGATATCACGCATATCAATTTTATTTTTACCTTCACGCGCAGCAATTAAAGACGCTTCATTTAATAAGTTCTCTAAATCTGCACCTGAGAAACCAGGCGTTCTTTGTGAAATGGCTTTTAAGTCAACTGTTTCATCAAGTGGTTTATTTTTAGCATGTACGTGAAGTATAGCTTCACGACCTTTAACATCTGGACGACCAACTTGAATTTGTCTATCAAAACGACCAGGACGTAATAACGCTGGGTCTAAGATATCAGGACGGTTAGTTGCAGCAATCATGATAATACCTTCATTTTCACCGAAACCATCCATTTCAACTAGTAATTGGTTAAGTGTTTGTTCACGTTCATCATGACCGCCACCAACACCTGCACCACGTTGACGTCCAACTGCATCTATTTCATCGATAAAGATGATACATGGCGCATTCTTTTTAGCATTTTCGAATAGGTCACGTACACGGCTTGCACCGACACCCACAAACATCTCAACGAAGTCTGAACCACTGATTGAGAAGAATGGTGCACCAGCTTCACCAGCTACGGCACGCGCTAATAATGTTTTACCTGTACCAGGAGGGCCGACAAGTAATACACCTTTAGGTATTCTTGAACCCATTTGTTTAAATTTCTTATTATCTTTTAAGAAATCTACAATTTCAATTAACTCTTGCTTTTCTTCATCTGCACCAGCAACATCTGAGAATCGTACACGACGTTTTTGGTTATCGTACATTTTAGCTTTAGATTTACCAAAGTTCATCATACGACCGCCACCGCCGCCACCTTGTGCTTGGCTAAGGAAGAAAATAAATAAGAAAGCAATAATCAATACAGGAATTAATGTCGTCAACATACTTACGAAGACGCTTTGTTTCTCTTCTTCTTTAACTTTAAAATCTAGTCCTTTTTGGCTTTTGGCTTCATCTGTAATTTTTTGTAAGTCTTTTTCGTTATTGTATAAAATTGTTGAAGCATAATCTTCATCATTTTTTGTTTTACCACTTACCAAGTACACATTTTGTTCAGGTTGGATTTCTAAGGTTTTCAAGTCACCCTTATCCAATTTCTCTACAAACTGTGAATAGGAAAGTTGTTTCGGAGTATTACCGTTCCCATTTATGTAAGAAAATACGCCGAATATAATAACGCCAATAATTGCGATAACAAGCACATTGCGAAAAGCTTTTTGCATGCGTCATTTCCTCCTATTTCTATAATAAAGCTAACAAAAATTGTAACACAATACTTCTCTTAAAGGCTAGCATTTCAACTTTTGTAATACTTTTCAAAATCCTTGTGTTATCAAACTTTTTAAAACTTAAATTCCCTAAAAATGATTTGTTTTTTTAAGTCAAGTTTAAGCATATAAAATGAGTCTACACTAATTCTACATTTAAGTATAGTTATTATATCTTAAACACGATTTAATTATATTTACAACTAAATAAATGTCGCTTACTTGTTATAAATTTCTGGTTTTAATGTGCCGATATACGGTAAATTTCTATAATGTTCAGCGTAATCTAAACCATACCCTACAACAAATTCATCAGGAATTTTCTTGCCGACATATTTCGCTTCAATATCAGCTTTACGTCGATTTGGTTTATCTAATAAAGTGACAATTTCAAGTGAGTTAACTTTACGAGATTGTAATAATTCAGTAATGGATTTCAATGTCGTACCTGTTTCTAAAATATCTTCAATAATGAGGACATCTTTATTTTCAATAGATGAACCTAAATCTTTTAATATTTGGACTTCCCCTGTTGATTCAGTCCCACCATGGTAGCTTGAAACATCCATAAAATCAATTGCTAAATGTGTATCAATACGTTTAATTAAGTCGGCCATAAACATAACAGAACCTTTTAAAATACCAACGCAGACAAGTGGCTTATCTTTGTAATCTCTAGTTAACTGTTCACCTAAGTCTTTACAAATATCTTGAATATCTTCTTCAGTTAATAAAATTTCCTTTAAATCATCTTTCATTAATCATTCATCTCCAATTTTTTTGATTTCGATATGTTGATTATATGCTTGAGCAATATATAAATTACCTACAGCAATAATTTGATGGTGTTGATTTTCAATTACTGGCATTTGCATGCGCGCATCATTTGGAATTTTATAATCTATAAACAAACGTCCTACTTTTTTATGGACTTGTTGTCCATTCAGTTCGACTTTATCTCCATTGCGACGTGTTCGTATCAATAACGGTAATTGGTCATGGGGTATCGTTGGATGAATAACGATATGATAGGATCCGAAACGATATGTATTTGCCTGATTCACAATTTGATTATCTAATAATGACGGCTCATTTTTAGCCAATATAATAAATTTATCATATGCCATTTGAATTATCCATTTTTCAGTAAGGGATATCTCAAATTGTGCGATTTCACTATCAATTTGAGCAAACCATTCATGGTATTGTTTCTCTGAAAATGACTTGTCCAATTGAAGATGTTTGAATAGTTGATCTAATAACACCATTTTAGTAATGTCATCTAGTTGATTAAATGCATGTCGTGCACACTGAATCTGTGTTGCATTATTATTGATCGAGATATCATGTTCAATAAAAGCATCGGCTTTTTTTCGACTTTCACGTAATTGGATGTCGTGCCAACGTTTTAGCTTTAGTAAATGTGTGCTATCAAGCTCTGAATTTTGGTTAATCGCTGGTAATAACCGATTACGAATATCATTTCTAACATATTTATTATCACTATTTGAACTATCCTCGTAATAGGGCACTTGATATTTATGCTGATAGTCGCGTATGTCATCTTTTGAAACTTCCAGTAATGGGCGACTTATTGTATAGTGACGACGTTTCGATTGAACGTCTATTCCTAAAGTACTTCGCGTAGAACGCCCTGTAAACAGTCGATAAAAAATGGTTTCAAGTTGATCATCTAAATGATGTGCTGTAAGCAATACGTCTGCCTTTAATTGCTTCATCATTTCATCAAACCACTCATAACGCAGATAACGCGCATCAGCTTGTATACTCTTACCCTGTGCTACGATATCGGTTAAATTCAATCGTTTCACATAACAAGGGATGGCGTGTTGTTTACAAAACGCTTCTATAAATGCTTCTTCCTTATGCGATGCCTCTCGCAAGCCGTGATTAACATGTAGACAAGTCAATTGTTTATACGTATGTGATAATTGTGTAAGTAAATGATGCAACAGTGACATACTATCTATACCTGTCGAAACTGCAATCACAATATGATCTGTATTGTTCCATAGCGACGTATTAACTTTCAACATTCAGACCTCCTTATAATCCCTAGAACATTACGTATTACAGTGCTGTAATGCGCTCATCAAAAAAAGAGTGGAACTAAAATTCATTGTTGAATTTTAAGTTCCACCCCGCAAAAATAACACATCTTATATATAAATAAAGGGCCATTCGACAGGACAACAACCATGTATGTTCGTAGTGAATGTCACCTATAATGATGTCATCCTTGCTATTACCTATAATCATATAAATAATATATTTAAATTAGCGTCTTGAACCTTTACCGCCACGTCTTGATTCTGTTTGTCGTTTAATAGATGTTAATTTATCTTCACTATCTTTCAAGAAATTGCTTAATTTCTTTTCGAAATCTTCACCTTTTTGTTGTGGTGGTCTATTGTGATTTGATTTATGTTGTGGTCTACGAGGACGATCTTTGGCTTTTTTAATTGAAAGGCTAATTTTACCGTCATCTGCAATAGATAAGACTTTAACTTCAACTTCGTCTCCAACTGATAGGTGATCTTCAACATTCTCAACATAGTTATCAGTCACTTCACTGATATGAACTAAGCCACTTTTTCCTTCAGGTAATTCTACGAATGCACCAAATTTTTTGATACCAGTAACTTTACCTTTTAGCTTGTTTCCTACTTCGATTGACATATTCTAAATAAATCCTCCCGATTTTGATTCGATTTTAACCTTATTATATTCCTGTTTTAATATTTTCACAATGCTATAAAACCAGATAATTCATTCTTCTTTAAGAAAAACGATTATCTTTTATATTATCAGTTGTCATTTGAGGATTTTGATTTAGAATCATCATCGTTATTAGGCAATTTAAAAATAACTTCACCTTTATTACTCAAGTAATAATCATCTCTCGCTACCTTCTCAATGTAGTCTTTATTATTTAAATTACTGAGCTCTTCTTTTAATGCGATTTCCTCATCTTGTTTTTTTTGAAATTGTTCCTCTTTATGCTTTCGCTCAACTGCAGCTTTATCATTGCTTTGTTTTTGGACGACAAGCATGATGGATAGAATAATAATGATCGCTAATAGTATCCCACCGAATACGGTCACTCGTCGTCTAACAACTCGCATTTTTTTCTGTTGTCGTTGTTTCTTTCGATTTTTTTCGGAGGTATACTGGTTTCCTATATTTTCTACCTTTTTACTCATTGCTTGTCACCTCCTTCAGTCTATTCTTCTTCAAATTGATTTTGATTAATTCGTTCTTCTTTAATTAAATCATACATACCTTTAGCATTTTCTTTAGAAGCGTGTTCACTTAAACCTGTTACTTTAACTGTAACCAGCTTTTGTCCGAAACGAATAACCAGTTCATCTTCTACTTTAACATCTGTCCCAGCTTTGGCTACATTACCATTTACAGTAATACGACCTTGGTCACTTATTTCTTTCGCCAAAGTACGACGCTTAACGAGTCGTGACACTTTTAAATATTTATCTAATCTCATGAATCTTTCTCCCCTTGTTGCAAATAGTTTCTAAGGGTTTCTTCATCAAAATCCCTATTTTTGGTTTTATCATACAATGCCATGAAGTGGTCTGCAAATACTTTCTCAAATTTAACGCGTGGTGATTTACCTTCTTTACTCTTAGCTGTCTGCCAAATGTCATTTAAATCTTCTATGGATGCTGCATTTTCATCACCGAAAATATGTGGATGACGACGAATCATCTTAGCACTGAGACTCTCAATAATTTCTTGGATGTCCATATAGCCTTCTTTTTTACCAATACTAGCATGCAAGAGCACTTGCAGTAAGATGTCACCTAATTCTTCTATCATGTGCCAATCATCTTCATTATCTATCGCTTCAAACAATTCGAAGCTCTCTTCTAATAAATAACGTTTAAGAGAGTCATGTGTTTGAACACGATCCCATGGGCAACCTGTTTCATCATCTACTAAGCGGTCTATCACTTCTACTGCATAGTCAAAATTCTGATACAGTGCTTCATCATTTGTCACTTTCGGTACATATACACTCGTTAAATTATTAAAAGCATCCTCATGATGATCAAGCTCAAATAGTGGTACCTCCAGTACATTAGCCCCTGTACTGTGCGCGCCAGTCACGATTTTTACTAAGAAGTCATCTGGATAATGTTCCATTAAAGTGATTTTAATATCTGCTGCAATCATAGCACTGTATACTTGCGTAATAAGTGTATGTGTACGTACATTGAGTAACTGTTCTGTTAAAGCAGTTCCATCCAATAAAGTAAAACCATCATTAGGATCTTGATCGATTGCTGCAAAGATATCATCAATAAAACTTTTACCACCTAGTATTTTAACGTCTACGTCTTGATGATGTGCGTGATAATCAAGCAACTTGGCTGTCGTCGTTTCAGCTACTCGCGGATGTCCAGGCACGGCATAGACCACGTCTTGTGCTTGTGCTTTTTCTATTAAAAAGTCGACGATTTGTTGATAAACCGAATCAAAATCTTCGTTTGCTTCATAAACTGTATCAAAGCTTTCAAATTTGAGTTCATCTTGTAATTGATTGATTACAGGATGTTCAAGTGTACGTGTATAAACAAGCGGTTGTTGTATTAAGAAACGATATATACCAAGTGGCAATTCATCTAAACCGTAGTTACCTAAACCAACAATTGTAATTGTATGTGTCATTAATGTCGTCCTTTCTTAATATGATAAAGCTTATCGCCAAATGGCAAATGTTTTAATTCTCTATAACTTAAAATATTCATGTACATCACGAGTAGCAACAATACGGCAACGCCTAGGATTGCTACAATAACCAACATTATAAGTCCACCGATACGTCCTACTACAGGTAACAATGCCATAATGATTTGAATAACGATTGTCATGACGGCTAATGCATTAATCATTTTCAAAATGAAAGGTTTCATTCGATTAAAGTGATACTGTTTAAGCACCTCTCTATGCAATATGACTCCAAAGCAAGCGAGTGACATAACCGTACTTATACTAGCGCCAGCAATGCCATACTGCGAAATCAACAGCACGTTCAGTATAGCTTTCACAACTAAGCCAACCATTACTCCAATCAATATCGGGCGAATACAATTAAGTACTTGTAGCAATGCAATATCCATCATAATGAGTGACACACATATAACAGTTAACATATAAAATCCAAGTGTGAAACTTAAGCTATTCGTCTTAAAGAAGACCGCATTCATCATAGGCAATAAATTAATTAATCCTATACCTGCTGCTGAACTAATGAGAATCGTAATCTTAAGCGATGCGTTAGCATAACGATTCATTTTTACTTGATTTTGTTGTTCAATCGCCTCAGTCAATAATGGTATGAGCACAAAGCTAAATGTGGTTGTAACAATTAACCCCATTTGTATAAATGAAGCACCACGATCATATATTCCTTTTTGCATGATTGCTTCTTTAAAATGCAAACCATGTGATTGTAACGTATGAACAATGGTAAAACTATCTACAAATTGCCATAATATAACCAATAACTGGCTCAATGCAAACACAAGCGTAGCCATAAGTAAGTCTTTCCAAGGTATATGCACCGATATGTTCTGCATTTTGAAGGCGAAAGGTTTCATCACTATTAAAAAGAGGCTTGAACCTAAGAATCCAAGTGCAGAAGCTAAAATCGCAATCGTACCCGCTTGATATATGGACCAATCTCTTATCATAAATAAAACAATCGCTACAATAATAAATCCAACACGAATCATTTGTTCAATTACCTGGGAAATAGCAGGTATGTTCATTCGTCTTTGACTTTGATAATAGCCACGACACACGCCTAGTATGCCGATGAACAGATAACTTAAGCTTGCCATTCTTAACATTGGCGCAAGTCTTGAATCTCCCATTAATACAGCCACTGGATTCGCTAATAATAAGAGCAGTATAAATATCGTTATTCCGATCATTTGGAATCGTAACAGTACTTTGGAGAACGAAGCAGCTTGTCCACTAATACCAAACGTTTGCGTAACCGCACTCGGAATAGCATTCATAGATAAAATCATACCTAGTGCCACAATGGGATAAACTTGTTGATACGCATATAATCCCGTATCACCGAGTACATTTTGATAAGGTACTCGGTAAATTGCACTTAATACTTTGACGATGACGAGCGCAAGGGTTAGAATCACAACACCATTAAATGCTGTGTGTCTAGAAGGTTTACTGTGTGTCAATTCATTCGTAGACTCAGATGACAACAATTGTGTCGATTTAGACTCTGATAGCTTCTTAATCTTCATCTTCAATAGCCATACTTCCTTCAAGGCATTTCACAAGGAATTTCAAGTTATCTAACCATTGTTTAGATTTCGTAAGCGTGACATGCATACGGTTCTCTTTAACACCAAGCTTCATCGCACGTCCTAAAGGTTGTGTTTGTTTAAACAATACTTCACCATTGATTTGTTCTGTTGCTTTCGCTGATAAAGACACTTCAATTTGCTTACCTTTATCCTTAATTAAAGTTACACCAGCATGTAGTGCATGTATTTTAATTTCCACCATTTCAAGCAAACGTTCAACTTCTACTGGGTAATCATTGAAGCGATCGATTAACTCATCTTTAATATCAAATAATTGTTCTTCCGTTTCAACTTTGCGTAGTTTTTTATAAATTTCAATTTTAGCTTGCTCGTTTTGAATATATTCTGCTGGTAAATAAGCGTCTAAGTTTAATTCCATTTCTACTTCTGGTGCATCTGGTTCTTCTTCTTTGATACCACGTTTTTCGTTAACCGCTTCTTCTAGCATTTGTGAATACAAGTCGAATCCGACAGAGTCGATAAAGCCATGTTGTTGTTTACCAAGTAAGTTCCCGGCACCACGAATATTTAAATCACGCATCGCAATTTTGAACCCTGAACCTAGTTCAGTAAATTCTTTAATCGCTTGTAATCTTTCTTCTGCTGTTTCAGTTAACACTTTATTTGCGGCGTGTAAGAAGTAGGCATAGCCGATACGACTTGAGCGTCCTACACGACCACGTAATTGATACAATTGACTTAAACCAAAGCGATCCGCTTCTTCAATGATTAACGTGTTCGCATTAGGTACATCCACACCTGTTTCAATAATGGTTGTAGTCACTAAAATATCAAATTCGCCATTGATGAAACTGAGCATTGTTTCTTCAAGATCGCGTTCTGTCATCTGACCATGAGCAACAGCAATATTAGCATCCGGCATTAACATCTGTAATTGTTCACGTTTTTCATAAATTGATTGCACTCTGTTATATAAATAGAATACTTGTCCGTCACGCGATAATTCACGTTCTAAAGCTTCTTTTATAAAATTACTGTTTTGTTCTAACACATAAGTTTGTACAGGAAAACGATTCTCTGGAGGTGTTTCAATGACTGATAAATCACGTACACCAAGCATACTCATATGCAATGTTCTTGGAATTGGTGTTGCAGTTAAGGTTAACACATCAACATTGGTCTTCATTGTCTTAATACGTTCTTTATGACGTACACCAAAGCGTTGTTCTTCATCGACTATTAATAAGCCCAAATCTTTATAATGAATATCTTTGCCTAACAATTTATGTGTTCCAACTACAATATCCACATATCCTGATTTAAGTCCTTCTTTTGTTTCTTTGACTTCTTTCGTTGAACGGAATCGACTAATCAATTCAATTTGTACTGGAAAATCCTGCATACGTTCAATTAAAGTTTCATAATGTTGTTGCGCTAAAATCGTTGTAGGTACAAGAAACGCAACTTGTTTTCCTTCCATTACAGCTTTAAAGGCTGCTCTAACTGCAACTTCTGTCTTACCATAACCAACGTCTCCACATAATAAGCGATCCATTGGACGCTCGCGTTCCATATCACCTTTGATTTCGTCAATCGACTTCGCTTGGTCTGGCGTCAATTCGTATGGGAAGTCCATTTCAAACGCACTTTGCTCAGCAGTATCTTCACCGTATTGGTATCCTACTGACATTTCACGTTCTTTATACAATGCGATTAATTCATCTGCAATATCTTCAACACTTTGTTGAACTTTAGCCTTTGTTTTCTTCCATTCTGAACCACCAAGTTTGTTTAGTTTAGGGGATTTATCTTCGGAAGCAACATATTTTTGCACTTGGTCCATTTGATCAACTGGTACAAACAGTTGGTCTGTGCCTTTATATTGTAATTTAATATAATCTCGGTGAACATCGCCAACTTCTAGTGTTTCAACACCTAAGTAACGACCTACCCCATGATGCACATGTACAACATAGTCACCCACATTAAGGTCTTGATATGACTTGATTTTTTCAGCATTTGATAACGTCTTAGTGCGTTTACGTTGTTTCTTTTGCTTAGTCTTGAACAATTCGCGCTCAGTTATGACAACGAGTTGCATATAGGGTAATTCGAAGCCTTCTGATAGACTGCCTTCTGTAACAATGACTTGTCCAGATTTAATGTCATTATGAACATTTGTAACAGTTGGTATATGCATCTCGTTCAACATTGATTGGATACGTTCAACTTTCGTTTCCGTTTCTACTAGCACTACAATGTTGTAGTCATTGTGCACATAACGTTGGAATTCTGAACGCATGATATCATATTGCCCGTAGAATTGTTGCACTGGTTTACATGAAAATTTAATAATATGTTGCAACTGAACAGGCATTGTCGATGTAAATAAAGTGAAATAGGTTACTGGATAATCTTTTAGCAATGATTCAAAACCATCATATTGCATAAATGATTGCCCTATAAAACCATTTCCACTTTCTATTAAGTTCTGAATAAAGTCGTCCACTTCAGTTGTTAGTGTCTTTTCAGTTTCTTTAATACGGTTATATTCATCCGTTACAATGATGGCATCTTCTGCAAAATAGTCAATTAGTGTTGAAGGCTGGTCATACATAAATGCCACCAAACGACGTAATAATTGATGATCAAAGAACGTCGTTTCAAACAATTTGAAACTTTCATAAGTCTCTTTCAAATCATCACGGACAGATTTATCAATTTTTGGGCGTGTTGTTTCATATGCCGCCTTTAATTCAGTTTGTAAGTGTTGAATGACGTCATCTGTAATAATGTAATCACTTGCCGTCGTAATCGCAACTTCTTCAATATTGTCATTTGAACGTTGCGTTTCAACATCAAAGTCGCGAATGGAATCAACCTCAGTATCAAACAATTCGATTCGAACAGGTTGACCTATGAGTGGATAAATGTCGATAATACCGCCACGTAATGAGAACTCACCAATGTGTGATACGACACTTTCACGACGATACCCCATATTCACTAATTTATTTAAGAATTCATCAACGTCGATGTCTTCGCCTACTTTGAGTGTGAGTTGATGATCTTTCCATAAATCAAATGGTGTAAGCCACTTTTTCAGTCCATTTAAAGGAACGATAAATAACCCTTTCTTATTATGAGCTAATGCAGTTAGTGTACGTACACGTTCACTCATAAGTTGAGGGCTTTGCGTTGAGAATTCTTCAGTCATAATATCTTGTACAGGATATTTATACACTTCAGAATGATCGACATATTGTAAAATATCAGTTTCTAATTTATCTGCTTGATATAAGTTGTTTGTAATTAACAACATTTGTTTTTGATCTTTTAAATACTTTTCAGCAATAATCGTTGCTTTTGCTGAGGGAGAAAGGCCAGTGACAAGTATATTCTGTTGGCCGAAGACGTCATCAAGTTCTTGGAAACGTTTATCATTTTGAATATACTCTGAAATAATAGGTCTCAATTGACTTCTCCGTTATATTGATTCATTACATGATCAAAGCGTGAACTTTCAATAAATGCTTCTACTGCATGTGCTGAATGTTCGATTACTTTATCCATAATGATCATTTCTTCTTTTGAGAATTTCTGTAATACATAATCAGGTACTGACATACCGTTTGTTGGTCTCCCTACACCAATACGAATACGTTTAAATTGATCTGTACCTAAATGTTTAATTATAGACTTCATACCATTGTGTCCTCCAGCGCTACCTTTTTGGCGCAAGCGGATTTGACCTTGAGATAAATCTAAATCATCATATAAGACAATTAAATCTTCTACTTCAACATTGTAATAATCCATTAATGGCCCAACTGCCTCACCTGAAAGATTCATCATCGTCATTGGTTCAATAAATAGGACCTTTTCGCCATTTAGACGTTCAATAGTATAAGCACCTTTAAATTTTTGTTTATCTAATGAGAAATGATGTTTCTCTAAAATAAAATCGATGACTTCAAATCCGATATTGTGTCTTGTTAACTCAAATCGCTTACCTATATTTCCAAGACCCACAATACATTTCATACGATGTTACCTCCATTGTGTTTCATTTATAATGATATCTATCAACTGAATAGAATTGTGCATATATCAATTATTCCTTATTCTATAACATTCCCTATAATAACACAAAAAAGGGGCAGAACAGAATTCTTAACGAATCCATGATTCCACCCCCGCAAGGATAATTAGCGTTGCGCACACCTGATATAGGTGCCTAATCAACTCATTTAGCTACTGCGATTTAGCATTGTAGCCTTATATTATGTTTTATCCTAAATGATTAAAGATAACATTCAACGAATTATTCTTCGTCTTTGTTTTCTTCGTCATCTTCTTTGTCTTCACCAACTACTTCAGGTTCTTCAGTTGCTGATTCACCTTCCATAGCTTCAACTTCTTCTTCAGTAGGTTCATCAGTTGGAGGAACTACTGTTACAACAGATTCTTCTGGGTCATTTTCAATTGTGAAATCACCAGAAACTTTAATATCTGCAACTGAGTAGCTATCATTAACTTCTAATTCAGTAATGTCTACTTCAATTGATTCAGGGATATTTTCTGGAGTTGCTGTAATTTGTAAGTCGAATAATGGTTGTTCAACTACGCCGCCTTCTTTAGCGCCAACAGCTTCACCTACTAAGTGAACTGGTACGTCAACAGTACGTTCTTCAGTCATGTTGATTGCTAAGAAGTCGATGTGCGTAATTTGGTTTTTAAGTGGGTCGAATTGATAATCAGACACCATAACTTTAATTGTTTTAGAACCAACGCCTAAATCGATAACGCCGTTACGTCCTACTTCACGGATGATTTTGATGAATTCAACTTCATCAACTTTAACTGAAGTATTTTTAGTACCATAACCATAAACTACTGCAGGTACTTTACCTGTGTTACGTAATTTTTTAAGGTCAGAACGTGTTTGTTTACCTTGACGGATGATTGACTTTAATGAAGCCATTCGTATTTCCACCTTTCATTTTCAAGTCTAGATACTTATTATCGTGAGAATCTTAAGTTCTGGACTTCCCTTCACTTACCCATCAACTTTATAAGTTGCTTGCAAGTGTTTATTAGTTCGTAAAACCACGAACGAATGTATTATACACGCTTAAAATATATAAGTCAAACGCATTTGTAAACTTTAGTCAAATAATACACTGACTGATTCACGTTCATAAACGCGGATAATTGCTTGTGCTAATAAACCAGCAACGGATAATTCTTTTGTATTTGATGGCTTATGAGAGTCATCAAGTAAGATTGAGTTTGTAACGATTAATTCTTTAATTGCTGAATTTTCAATACGTTCTTTTGCAGGGCCTGATAACACTGGGTGTGTACAACATGCATAAACATCTTTAGCACCTTTATCTTTAAGCGCTTGTGCAGCTAATGTAATTGTTCCCGCTGTATCAATAATATCATCAATAATAATCGCAGTACGTCCTTCAATTTCACCAACAATATTCATTACTTCTGCCACGTTTGGTTTAGGACGACGTTTATCAATAATTGCAATCGGAGTTTTTAAAATGTCGGCAAGTTTACGTGCACGTGTTACACCACCATGGTCAGGTGATACGACAACACATTCTTCTGGGTCAATGTTAGGGTCGTTTTCAAAATGTTGACCAATGATAGGTACACCCATTAAGTGGTCGATTGGAATATCAAAGAATCCTTGAATTTGTGGTGCATGTAAATCTAAAGCAATCATGCGATTAGCGCCAGCTGTTTCAATTAAGTTCGCTACTAATTTAGCTGTAATAGGTTCACGGCTACGTGCTTTTCTATCTTGTCGTGCATAGCCATAGTATGGAACCACAATATTGATGTTAGCTGCTGATGCACGTTTACATGCATCGATCATAATCAATAGCTCCATCAAGTGTAAATTAACCGGATTTGAAGTTGGTTGGATAATGAAGACATCACATCCACGAATACTTTCTTCAATATTGATTTGAATTTCTCCATCACTGAAGCGTTTTACAGAACATTTCCCTAATTCAATCCCTACTCGATCAGCTACTTCTTGTGCTAATGGCTCGTTTCCTTTTAAAGAAAAAATCTTTAAAGATGAATTCTTGTATTCATTATTTAACATTTATAGTCCTCCAATTTTTAACTTAGACACTCTCATTATATAAAAAATCAATCGTTTTTACTATGTTCAACAAAAAATTGTAGAAAAGAGATACGAAATTTTATCAAAAACTTACTTTTTAAGATAGCCCTCTTTTGTGATTTGACGGGCACGCGCAAGCGCTAAACTTTCATTAGGTACGTTGTCCGTAATTGTAGATCCTGCAGCAATTAATACGCCATTACCTACAGTTACAGGTGCTACTAAGTTAGTATTACAACCAATAAATGCATCTTTACCAACAACCGTTTTGAATTTGTTTACACCATCATAATTTACAGTAATTGAACCACAACCAATATTCGTACGTTCACCGATTTCAGCATCTCCGATATAACTTAAATGAGATACTTTAGCACCATCTTTAAGGTCTGCTTTTTTCACTTCTACAAAGTTGCCGACTTTCACTTCTGAACCTAAGTTAGAACCCGGTCTTAATTGCGCAAATGGACCCACTTTTGTTTTATCACCCACAACAGCGTCATTAATCACTGATTGTTTGATATCAACATGTGCGCCAATACGACTATTGTTGATTTCAGAATATTGTCCAATAACAGTTTCTTCTCCAATTGTTGTGTCACCATTAATTCGCACACCAGGTTCAATAATTGTGTCCATACCAATCTTAACATCCGGACCAATAAATGTAGTTGTAGGGTCAATAATCGTTACACCATTTCTCATGTGCGCAATATTAATACGTTGTTGTAACGCTTTTTCAGCATTACTTAACATCACACGATCATTTACACCCATAATTTCATTAAAATCATCAGTATGATAGACTTCTGCAATACCTTCATCTTCTAAGATTAAAGTAATCACATCAGGCAAGTAATATTCTCCTTGCGCGTTGTCATTTTTAACTTCCGCTAATTTAGAAAAAAGCACTTGGTTATCGAATGCAAAAATACCTGAGCTAATTTCAGTTAATGCCTTTTCTTCTTTTGTCGCATCTTTTTCTTCAACGATACGTTGTAATCTGTGCGCCTCATCTCGAACAATACGACCGTAACCAAATGGAATTTGAGCAGTTGCTGATAATACTGTCGCTTGTGCATGCGTACTTTCATGATGCTCAATTAACTTCTGCAACGTATGTGCAGTGATAAGTGGTGTATCTCCACAAACAACTAATGTTGTGCCTTCCATATTTTCTAAATGCTCATTGGCCATCTTTACTGCGTGCGCTGTTCCCAATTGTTCTTCTTGATAACTATATAATGATTGATCTCCTAAAGTTGCTTTAACATCTTCAGCACCGTGACCAACGATTGTCACGATTTGGTTCACACCAGCATGCTTAACATTTGTTAACACATGTTCTACCATTGATTTCCCTGCAACTTCATGTAGTACTTTATATTTATTTGATTTCATTCTAGTACCTTTTCCAGCTGCTAATATTACCGCATTTCTTTGCATGAATGGTAACCCTCCAATAAATTTTACACTTCTAATTTATTATAATTTAACTCAAGTTCGAGTTTCAAGATTTAGAAGGTTTTATCATTTAGTCTATTTAAATTTTCAAAAATATGTATACACAACTTGAATACTTTAGCATACATTTCACAACTTAAAAAAGCAGGTTCAACACATTTAATGTTGAACCTGCTATGAATGTATGGTTTATTTAAGCTTCGTCTGAATCTTCTGATGAAGCGTTTTTATCTGGAATAACTTCATCTGTTTCGTCATATACTTTCATAACGGCATCTTGAATTTCTTGTCTCATATCAGAGTTAATTGGATACGCGATATCACGGAATTCACCATCTGGTGTACGTTTACTTGGCATTGCAACGAAAAGACCTGAGTTTCCTTCAATTACACGTAAATCATGAATTACAAAAGCTTCATCTAATGTAATTGAAACAAGTGCTTTCATTCTGCCATCTGTTTGTATTTTTCTAAGTCTAACATCTGTCACTTTCATGTAGTGAGCCCCCCTAGTATATATATCTTTGTTTGTTAGAAGCTTGACAATTCTCTAATCAAGGAAATTATATTCCTTTTACTTTACCTACAACTTCAATTTCAACTTTAACGTCTTTAGGTAAGCGTGCAACTTCAACACAACTACGTGCTGGTTGATGTTCGCTGAAATAACTACCATATACTTCGTTTATTTGTTGAAATTCATTCATATCGGAGATAAAGATGGTTGCTTTCACAACTGAGTTTAAATCCGAACCAGCTTCTTCAAGTACTACAGACAAATTGTCTAGCACTTGTTTTGTTTGTTCTTTCACATCATCACTGACAATATTCCCTTCAGTATCTAATGGGATTTGTCCAGATGTAAATACTAAATTATTCACAACCATAGCATGTGAGTATGGTCCTAAAGCTTCTGGTGCTTTGTTAGTGTTAATCATTTTCATGATGTAAAAACTCCTTTTAAGAAAATTTAGACAAACTATTGCCAGGTTCTACTTTAAATTCCTGATTATATTCATCTACATCAGATAATTTAACTAAAGAAGTATAATCCTCAATCAATCTTTGTTTAACTTCTTTTGATTCTACAAGTACAGATACCCCTTTAACGTGTGCCTTAAACTCATTCATCAGATTCATAACGCCATTAATTGAACCCCCTGCTCTCATAAAATCATCAACGACGAGTACATTAGAATTTTCAGCTAACGTACGTTTAGAAAGTACCATCGTTTCGATTTTACGAGAGGAGCCTGATACATAGTTAATCGATACAGTAGATCCCTCAGTAACTTTATTGTCTTTTCTAATTACTACTACAGGTAAATTTAATACGTTCGCTACCGCATTGGCAAGTGATATCCCTTTTGTAGCGATTGTCACAACCGCATCAAGGTCCTCTTCCATATAAATGCTAGCAATTAATTTGCCAACTTTATTAAGTAAAGAAGGGTTTCCGACTAAATCTGATAAGAACAGATAGCCACCCGGTAATAATCGTTCTTTCTCTTGAAGTAGCTCAATAATTTCATCAATAATCTCTGACGCCTCTTCTTTGCTCATCATCGGTTTATAGGTTACACCGCCACTAGCGCCTGTTGTCGTAATAACTGTACCTAATTTTTCTTTTTGGAAAGTATTTTTAATGATTTGAACATCTTCACTAATTGAAGATTTGGCTTGTTTGAATTTTTTCACAAAAAAAGTTAAAGGTACTAACTGATTTGGATGGTTCATTAAATACTGTGTCATAAAGACGATACGTTCACTTCTTTTATACCTCATTGTTGTTCAACCCTTCTATCCTAATAATCTAACTAAATACACTTCATTACAGCAGCCATTTACAGCATTATATAATTTTTTCGCTTGGCTTTCTTTTTGTGCAAGTCCATATACGGTCGGTCCACTGCCACTCATAAGCGCGCCATCTGCACCACACTGCAACATATTATTCTTTATTTTTCTAATTTCAGGATGCATTGACATCGACACTGGTTCTAAACGATTCGATAAACTTTGGCACAACTGTTGATAATTACCGTTAACAATCGCTTGTTCACACATTTCTGTATCAACATGATGTGTGTCATCCAAATCCAACGCCTTGAATACATCTGGAGATGATATACCTAAATTAGGCTTCGCCAACACAACCCAAGCTGAAGGAGGCTTTTTTAAGAAGCGTATCTTCTCACCTCTACCTTTGCATACTGCAGTTCTGTTATAAATACAAAATGGAATATCTGTCCCAATTTGAATACCCAACTCACTCAATTCATGTAGTGATTTATCTAAATTGAACAGACGATTAATGCCACGCATTGTAGCAGCTGCATCAGCCGATCCTCCTGCTAATCCGGCAGAAACAGGAATATCTTTATCTATAGTGATGGTTACACCTGCTTTTAAATCATACGTCTCCATCATCAATTGTGCTGCACGATAAGCTAAATTTTTATGATCGTTTGGAACATAGTTATGTTCAATATCAACAACAATTTTTTTATCTTTTCTTTTTTGAAAAGACAAGCGATCATTTAAATCAACAGTCGTCATAATCATCGCAATTTCATGATATCCGTCATTTCTTTTGAAAAGTGTATCGAGCGTCAAATTTATCTTGGCTGGTGCCGTTTCATATATCATTTTTCCGCCCTCTCTTCATCAATAGTAATAAGATGATTTTAACACAAAGACTAAAAATATTTGATAGATACATGACAAATTTATGTAAAATCTTAATAAAACAATCATTTTAATCTACTAATATACGTTTTCTGATGAAATTCTATTATTTTGAAGTAAAATGATTAAGATTGGACACATTTTGTTGTCCACATTCTAAACAACTTTTATGATGCTACAAAAAAAGAGCGTTGAACTTAATAAGCCCAACACCCAATACATTTCAATTATAGAGTTGAAGTACACTAAACCACTCTATATTTATGTCTAAATTAGTGTGCAACTACTTCTTGATGATTATCTTCTTCAAATGAAACTTGTACGTTCTCTGTAAGAACATCCGTATATGTATACGAAACTCTTTCGAAATTATGCTTATCTTGGTCTAATTCAACAACAAATACTGAAGGATATGTTTCTTTTAACACACCACAACGTTCGATTGTTTTTTTACGACCACCGTTGGCTTTTAGTACAATACGATTTCCTAAGTGACAATCAATAGAATTTTTGATGTCCAAAATTGATTTTGGCATATTGCTCCACCTCGCTACAAGTTACATAATACCATATTTCGAGGTGTTTTGTCAAACAAAATTTAAATTTTATCAATGTAGTCGCGCTTTGTCAACAATTTAATTTTCTAATTCTGGGAAATTTTTCTTTTCTTCATACAATCGTGCAAAATCTTGTATTGATAGCGTTTCTCCACGTCTTTTAGGATCAATACCTGTTTGTTCAAGCCATTTTAATATACTTTCTTTATGCTGCTTTCCATCTTTAAAGAAGTTCTGATAATTGTTGTTAATTGTTTTACGTCTTTGCGCAAACGCTGCTTTAGCTAATTTAAAGAACGCTTCTTCATTATCCACGTGAACGAGTGGCGTTTCTCTTTGCATTAATTTAACCACTATGGAGTCTACATTAGGTGGTGGCATAAATACAGATTTAGGCACAGTTAACACTTTACTTGTTTCAGTATAGTACTGTGTGACAATAGATAATGAGCCATACGATTTCGTTCCTACTTGCGCATTCAAACGTTCTCCCACTTCTTTTTGCATCATCACAACATAGCCATCAATCGGAATATCTTGTTGCATTAAGTTCAGTAGAATTGGTGTTGTTATATAATATGGCAGATTAGCTACGACCATGATTTTGTCACAATCATTTAGATATGTTTCAACCGCTTTAGCAATGTCTGCTTTCAATATATCCTCGTTAATAATCGTAATATTGTCATAAGGCGCTAACGTTTCTTTTAAAACTGGTATCAGTCGTTGGTCTATTTCAAATGACATCACTTTTTTAGCACGCTTCGCTAATTGTTCTGTTAAAGACCCCATACCAGGTCCCACTTCAATCACACCTGTATGATCATCAATTTGACTCGCATCTATAATTTTATGAATGATATTAACATCTACTAAGAAGTTTTGTCCTAAACTTTTTTTAAAGTTAAATCCAAATTGATCTAACAACGCTCGCGTTCGTGAAGGTGTCGCAATATCTTTTCTCTCCACCTTTTATTCACTCTCCTTTTCCATAGATAATGCTTCGCGCACATCTGCTTCTGTATAACCAAATGCATTAAGTTTCTTCAATAATTGCTTACCGTTTGAATGTCCAATGTGTAACTTACGACCTAATATGTCTCTTCTACGACGTGCATCTTTGCCGATGATTAAACCTAAATCAATCAGCACACTTTTGTCAATTGACTCTTCCGCTTCTTCAAAAGGAGAGCTGACATGCATTAAGGCATCTCTAATATCTTGGGGATCTGCATGTTCAACGCCAATTTTACCACGCTTATTTTTAGCCTTCTCTCGATCTAAATACGCATGTTTAACGCCTGAAACATGTTCTGTAATCGTGTGTCGTATTTTATCACCTGGAAAGTCAGGGTCCGTTAATACAATCACCCCTCTTGTTTCTTGTGCATTTTGGATGACTGCTAACGTTTCTTTATTAATGGCACTACCATTTGTTTCAATCGTGTCACATTCAACAGCCGACTTTACACGTTCTGTATCATCTCTACCTTCTACGACGATAAATTCATTGATTTTCATAATAAAAATCCTTACCTTTCAAATTCATTTCACATATATTATAACTGCTCATCATATAAAAAATGAGAAAGATGCCGTGTGTCATGTTGCTAAAATCATACCATGACAGACACGGTTTAACATCTTTCTCAGACATATCATATTATTTTAATTTAAATAAACGTTCAGCATTTTCGGTAGTCTGACGACATACATCTTCATATGTCATTCCACGTAATTCAGCAATTTGTTGTGCAACTAAAGTCACACGTTCAGGTTCATTACGTTTACCTCTGTAAGGATGAGGTGAAAGATAAGGCGCATCTGTTTCAACTAATAATCTATCCATAGGTACATGTTTTGCGACCTCTTTAGGTTGCTTAGCATTCTTAAACGTAACTGGCCCACCTAAAGAAATATGGAAATTTAATTTATTAATAACCACATCTGCGATTTCAGGAGAACCACTAAAGCTATGCATAATGCCGCCTACTTCTTCAGCATGCTCTTCCATCAATATATCGACACAATCTTGCGTCGCTTCACGATTGTGAATAATAATAGGCAAGTTTACCCTTTTAGCGAGCGCAATTTGCTTTCTAAACACATCTTTTTGAACATCCGCTGGAGATTTATCCCAATGATAGTCTAATCCCATTTCTCCTATACCAATGACTTTAGGATGTTGTGCTAATTGTTCAATCCATTGTAAACGTTCATCTGTGAAATCAATAGCATCAACAGGGTGCCAACCAATAATGCCATAAATAAAATCATATTCATCTATTAATGTCATCGCACGTTCAATTGTCGGTGTATCAAAACCAACAACAAACATACGGTCAACACCTGCTTCTCTCGCACGAGAAATGACTTCAGTTAAATCTTCTGCATATTGTTCATCATTTAAATGGACATGTGTATCGATTAACATTTTATCTCTCCTCATTTTACACTTTATTACTATTTAATAACTGCACCATTTGGAATTGCACTTGGCAAGCTAACTAATGTTAAAACACCGTCTTTTTCAGCTGATAAAATCATTCCTTCAGATTTTTGGCCCATTAATTTTGCTGGTTTTAAGTTTGTAACTACTGCTACTTTTTTACCAATAATATCTTCTGGACGATAGAATTTAGCAATACCAGAAACAATTTGTCGTTGTTCTGAGCCTAAATCGATTTGAATTTTTAGTAATTTATCAGATTTTGGAACATTTTCAGCATCTGTAATAGTTGCCGCTTTAATTTCAACTTTGTCGAAATCTTTAATATCAATTTGTGCTTTACTTGGTACTTCCGCTTCTTCTTTAGATTCTTCAGATTTTGGAGGTTGCATAGATTCTTTAATATATGCTATTTCCGCATCAGTATCTAAACGTGGGAAAATTGGTGTTGGTTTCTCAGTTACCATAATAGGTTGTTTCAATGCACCGTATTGCTCAAGGCTTTCTAATTCAAACAATTCAGGTTCATTAATATTTAATTGGTTGAAGATTTCTTTAGGTGCATGTGTTAAGAATGGACGTAATAACACTGCAGCATATCGAATATTTTCAACTAAATGTGCCATAACGTTACCAAGCATATCCTTTTGAGTTTCATCTTTAGCTAATACCCATGGTGTCGTCTCATCAATATATTTATTCGTACGACTAATCAATTTCCATACCGTTGATAATGCCACAGAGAATTGGAAACTTTCCATACTTTCATTGAAGTGTTTCACTGTTTCAAGTGCCATTGCTTCCATATCTTCGTCTAACTCGTGTTTTGGTCCTTCGTAAGCAGGTAATTCACCTTGGAAGTACTTATTGATCATAGAAATCGTACGATTCACTAAGTTACCTAAATCGTTCGCTAAATCATAGTTTGTACGCTCTACAAAAGCTTCAGGTGTGAACACACCATCTGAACCAAATGGTAATTCGCGCATTAAATAGTAGCGTGTTGCATCTAAACCATAGCGGTCGATTAATACGTTTGGATCGACAACGTTACCTTTAGATTTACTCATTTTACCGTCTTTCATCAAAATCCAACCATGTGCAAATACCTTTTTAGGAAGTGGTAGGTCTAACGCCATTAATAAAATCGGCCAAATAATTGAGTGGAAACGTACAATTTCCTTTGCCATTAAATGTACATCTGCTGGCCAGTATTTTTGGAATAATGCATCGTCATCTGATAGATAACCTAATGAAGAAATATAGTTTACGAGTGCATCAATCCATACGTATACAACGTGTTTAGGATTTGATGGAACTCTAACACCCCAGTCAAATGATGTACGTGATACGGCTAAGTCTTCTAAACCTGGTTTAATAAAGTTATTAATCATTTCATTCTTTCTTGAAGGTGGTTGAATGAAATCTGGATTAGCATCATAAAACGCTAATAATTTATCTGTATATTTATTAATATTAAAGAAATAACTTTCTTCTTTAACTAATTCAACTTCATGACCAGAATCCGGGCTTTTACCCCCAACGATTTTGCCATTTTCATATACAGGTTCTACTAATTGTGACTCAGTATAGTATGTTTCATCAGGTACCGAATACCATCCTTCATACTCACCAAGGTAAATGTCACCTTGTTTCAAAAGACGCTCAAATACTTTTTCAACTACTTGTTTATGACGTTCTTCTGTCGTACGAATGAAGTCATCATTAGAGATTTCTAGTTTACTCCAAAGCTTTTTAATACCACTGATCATTTCGTCTAAATACTCTAATTCAGTTTTACCTGCTTTTTGGGCTTTTTCTTGAATTTTTTGGCCATGTTCATCTGTACCAGTAAGGTAACGAACATCATAACCTTGCATACGTTTGTAACGTGAAATCACATCACCTGCTACCGTTGAATATGCATGACCGATATGTAAATTACCACTTGGATAATAAATTGGGGTTGTAATATAAAATGTTTCTTTCGCCATCAATAGTCCTCCTCATCATTTACAAAATAATACTATATACTTACGATTTGTTTTTATACATTTTGATACTTAAACGCATCACGATATTCCTTTAATATTTAGTTATTTATCATTATAACGCATATCCATTTTCTAGTGTCGTATCCTATTAACATTACCATAAATTCATTAATTTATGGGTGATTTCTAAGATTTTCATAGCCTAATTCCCTTGAAAAAATAATCAACCGATGTGTCTAATTTTGCTACATCATTCGTTAACATTGTGGTATATGTCATAAACCTCTCCAGTTTTCATATGACGGTCTTCCGCAACTAACTTAATTGCTTTTTTAGGCTTGATCTTTTGTTCTGACATATAATGTTCAACATGTTCAGATATAGTCAATGATTCAAACCATTGTTCAGTTTCAAGAGGCTTAGCGCCCTCAATCAAAATAACAAATTCACCTTTTTGCATAATTTCATCTTGTTGAAATGCGTGTAATAAGTGTTCAACATCTTGCATGACAATTTGTTCGAACTTTTTCGTTAATTCACGACCAACTGCAACGCGTCTAGTCGCATCAATTTTCGCAATGGCTTTTAATGTTTCAACTACTCGGAAAGGAGATTCATAAATAATTAAAGTGCTGTCTTGATACATTCTTTCCTGTAATATCACGATCTTTTCTTTTTCTTTTCTAGGTAAAAAGCCTAAAAAAGTATACGTATAAGATGGTAAGCCACTTGCCATCAACGCAGTTAATCCAGCGTTAGGTCCAGGTACCGTTTCGACATGAATATCATGATTATGGGCAGCAACTACTAATTCATAACCTGGATCACTTATTAAAGGTAAACCTGCATCAGACACTAATGCAACATTGTACCCTTCATTTAATAGATCAATTAAATATGTCGTTTGTTGCGTTTTATTATGTTCATGATACGATTTTAAATGGGTTTGAATATCATAATGATTGCAAAGCTTTTTAGTCACTCGTGTGTCTTCGCAAGCTATGAAATCAACATGATTCAAAGTTTCAATTGCCCGAAAAGTAATATCACCTAGGTTACCAATAGGCGTCCCTACTAGATATAATGTCGCCATGTTTAACGCTCCCCAATCATTTTTAATTTTTGTTGTCTTGTAAATGTTTTAATTTCATATTCTCTGCGCATGGCTTCTGATTTTGAATCAAACATTTCTTGATAAACTAACACTACCGGGCGTCTTACTTTTGTATATTTAGCACCTTTTCCTGCATTATGCGTCGCAATACGTGCTTCTACATTTGTAGTATAACCTGTATATAATGAATCATCTTTGCATTTAACAATGTATACATAATGCTTAGCCATAATATACCTCTTTCATCTCATCAGTATAGTCACCCTGGTTGTTATAGATGTAAAAAGGTGGTGCAATGGTTAACCCTTGATTACCATTCTTACGTCCCTCTACCACTATCGTAACAGCTGATTTGTCTATTTTACTATAAATAAATACTACACGTTTTGGTTCTATACTCGCGTTACGCATTTCGGTTAAGACATCCATCAACCTTTCAGCTCGATGAACCATCATGAGTCGGCCACCTTGCTTTAATAAATGACGTGCCGCCATCATGCAATCCTCTAATGTACACTTAACCTCATGTCTTGCTATTTTATGCGCTTCCTTTTGATGCTGATTGCGTTGATTCGCTTTAAAGTAGGGTGGATTACACGTAACTAATGTATACTGCGATGGTTTGAAATTTTGATACACTTCTTTTAAATCCATATGATGCATTAGCAATCGATCGTTTAAACGATTAAATTCGAAACTGCGACGCGCCATATCAACGAGCTGTTCTTGTATCTCAATACTCTCTATAGGTTGGGAGCCCTTAGCGGATAACAAGAGTGCAATCACACCATTTCCAGCACATAAATCTAGTATTTTATCATTTTTTCTAACTTCAGTAAAATGCCCCAACAATAATGCATCAGTTGAAAATGAAAACACATCGTCATTTTGAATAATTTTCAAATTTTCCTTAAATAAGTCATCAATACGCTCATTAACTTTTAACATGGTCTGTTTTCTCCTAAAAAAGAGATGTCTTTGCAACACATCAATATATTTCAAAGTGTTGAAATCCATCCCTCATCATTAACGTACGTTTTAAGCAATTACAATGTATCTTAACAACGTACCTTCAAGCCATTAGCACTAAACGTATGCCAAAGGTCTAACTATTTAACACATTCATACATAGTAAACAATCTTCACCATAGCGATGCTTACCAAATAGTTCTCCATTACAAATGTGGAAGCCTTCACTATATAATACGGCGAGATTATCCTTACTTGGTAATGGTTTCTTTACATGTTTAATTGAACTTTTATTATCTTTTTCCTTACTCACTGGTTTGTTGTCTTTTTCAACACGGCTAGCAACTTTGACCGCTTCAACGTCTTGTTCGCTCTTAGCCATTAATGATTTTAAGTTATCATTTTCAACTTGTAATGCAACATTTTCTTCAATAAGTTGGATAGATAATGCTTTCAATTCACTCATTTCTTGATTTAATTGATTAACATTACTTTCAAGTCTTACAACTTTTTCAAATAGGTCATTGCGGTTCAAAAGTAACGTGCCTCCTTAATTAAAAGCTTCTAATTCTTCCATTTTATATTCTAATGGTTGTTCTAAACCATCGATTTTAACTTGCATTGAGATGTCTAAAATATTTAATCCGATAACTTGTCCCTTACCTTCAGGTGTCACAATCTTATCACCTAAATCAGGCAATTGTGCTCTTGCTTCTTCATAGAAATCATTTTCATATTTTAAGCAACACATTAATCGACCACAAGCACCGGAAATTTTAGTTGGATTTAAAGATAAGTTTTGGTCTTTAGCCATCTTGATTGAAACCGGTTCAAAATCCCCTAAGAACGTTGCACAACATAGCGAACGTCCACATGGACCGATACCACCTAATAATTTCGCTTCATCTCGAACACCAATTTGTCTTAACTCAATACGCGTTTTTAAATTTTGAGCTAAATGTTTCACGAGTTTACGGAAATCAATGCGATCATCTGCTGTAAAATTAAAAATCACTTTTGATTTATCTAATGTATATTCGCAATTAACTAATCGCATATCCAACTGTTGTTCTTTAACTAAGTCTTTACATAACTGTAATGCATCGGTTGCATCTCTATCATTTTGATAATATGTTTCGATATCTTGATCAGTAGCAACACGTATAATTTCTTTTAAAGGTAATGTAACATCACCATCTTCAACGTCTTTAGGCGGGAACTTAACACTCCCAATTTCAATGCCACGTTTAGATTCGACAACAACCCAATCATTCACATTTACGTCTAAATCTTTAGGCGCATAATATTCCAATTTCCCAGCTTTTTGAAATTGGACACCTACGATATTTGGCATTCTAACTCACACCTTTGATTACTATTTGTTCAAATACAAGCGTCGGATTAACATTTTGCATTAATTTTTTGTGCGCTTCTGTAATTTGATCGTACATGATAATAATTTGATTTAACGATAACTGGCTCGCATATTTTTCTATGTTACCTTTTAAATCTGAGTATATAAAATGATGATCAATCCCTATTTTGGCATGCATAATATCTTCAAAAAATGCATTTACCGCTGCTAACGTTAGAGATTGTAACTTTCTGTTTTTAGCATGTTTTAATAATTCTATTATTCCTATTAACGCCATAGGTTTATTTGTTAATAATAACTCACACCAATGTAAGATTACTTTCCTAAGTGCGACTAAATCATGTTCTTCATTTAAACCTTTAGCTGTTTCGAGTTGGGTAGTATAGCTACTTAACATTTCCGCTACAGCTCTATTGATATCTTCTTCAACTAATCTATCTATAAAGTGCTGTTTATCACTTGGTTTAAAATAAACATGCTGACAACGTGAATGAATTGTATTGAGAATTTGTTCTGGCTTCGTTGATAGCAAAATGGCTATCGTATTCTCAGGAGGCTCTTCTAAAAATTTTAATATACTATTTTCCCCTTGAACAGTAAGCTTTTCAAAGTCCTCAATAATATAAACTTTATGTGTGCCTTCAATTGGTAATTGATTCATTCGATGAACCAATTGTTCAATTTGTTCTTTCTTAATTGAATTCTCCTCAGATGACACATACATGAAGTCTGGTTGGTTGAACGTTTCTACTTTCATTTCACATTGTTGATTCCCATTACATAGAATAAGTTTTGCAAATTCCATCGCGACGTGCTTCATTGATTGAGCATCATCACCTTCAAACAAATAGGCGTGCGATAGTTTATTTGAATGATACGCATTCGCTAATTTTTGTTGTTCATCCATGCTTGCTTACTCCTTATTCAACTTTATAATATAAAAAGAGGTTAGGACCAAAGCATTTAGAATTTAGGCAAACTCACTGATAAGCAACATTATGACTCAAATTTTGTCGAATCACGCTTCTCTACAACGTAACATGTTGCAAATGAGTTTACTAAACCTGCCTTTAAACACCATGCATTAGTGTCCCAGAGCATAAGCCGTTTTGTCCCAACCTCGAATATTGTATATTCATCTAAGGTGTCTTAATTTCATTTTCATTGTTTTAAAATTTATTTATTAAAATCTATGGAATGATTCGACTGGCATTACAAATACTGTAGCGCCTCCCACTTCCACTTCAACAGGATAAGGTATGTATGAATCTGCACTACCACCCATTGGTGTCATTGGTGAAACAAGTTGATCTCTATTACCACAAGTATGATCGATAACTGCTAAAATATCATCTACACGATCATCATCTACACCACATAAGAAAGTAGTGTTACCGGCTCTTAAAAATCCACCAGTCGTTGCTAATTTTGTAGCTCTAAAGTTATTTTTTACGAGTTGGTCTGAAAGTTCCTGACTATCCTGATCTTGAACGATCGCTATAATCATTTTCATCTTAAAACACCTCTTCTAGTTATTATATCATAATTATTTTAAAAAATTTAAGATTATCTCATAAGTTTCATTGACTACATCATCAATATGACGTGTCGCATCTACTACTGCGAAACGTTCAGGTGTTTCTTGAATGATTTGTCGATATCCTTCAATCACCTTCTCGTGAAACGCAATATCTTCTTTATCAAGTCGATTCTGATCTCGTTGGTTTTTGAGAATTCTATCTCTACCCACTTCAGCCGTAATGTCTAAATAAACCGTTAAATCTGGATAAAGTCCATTAATTGCAAAGTCATTTAATTGTTTCACTTCTTCAATACCTATACCCCTTGCATAACCTTGATATGCAAGAGAACTATCAATATATCTATCACATAAGACAATTTTATCATCTTTCAACGCAGGCACAACTTTTTCTACTAGATGCTCTCTTCTTGATGCAGCAAATAGCATTGCTTCCGTGCGAATATCCATATTTGCACCTTCCAATACCACCTTACGTATTTCTTCACCAGTTGGCACACCACCTGGTTCTCTAGTAGCAATTAATTGATAATCCTGTGCTAACTTTTCAGACACACGTTGCAATACAGTTGTCTTACCTGAACCCTCAGGACCCTCAAACGTTATAAATGCCGACATTTCATTCATCCTTAACTAATATTTTTTCATTTTTTATACCTTCAACTTTATCACCTTTTTGAAGGTATTCTCGCATTAATTTTATCATATTTCGGGTTATTCTTTCCCCTTTTAAACAAACAGGAATTCCCGGTGGGTACGGTATAATATGCGCTGCTAAAATGCTATGCTCAGCATGATCAATATGCATCCATGTTACCTCACCATTCTCACTAGGGAAATACTTACCTTCATCGACTGGAAGTTGAATCGACGACATTGGTTTATGTGTTGACCGTACTGGCAAGTTCAAATAAGTGATCTTGTTTAATAATGCTTCGAATGGATACGTATCATCTTCATGCCATAGTGGCAACACAAGCAACACTTGCTTATCATCAGCTAATTCAACATATATACCTAATTTTTCAAACCATGTTTGTATTTCAAACCCAGAATATCCCGGATATTGAATTAATAATTTTAAAGGATCACTCACACAGACTGTAGTTAAGCCAGTCTTATTTAATGTATCTATAAGTTGCTTTCTTTTTTCCAGAAATATGGAACTATCATAATCAACATAAAATTGGTGTGCGAGTTCAAGGCTAGCCATAACTAAATACGATGGACTTGACGTTTGAAAATACCCTAAATATCGAACTATTTCATCTTTTAACGGGGCATTTTTATGAATAAATAATATGGAACCCATCGTGAGCGCAGGCAACGTTTTATGATAAGACTGCACCACATAATCCGCACCACTTTCTAGCGCCGACTTAGGAAAATGGTCTAAGTTAAAATGGGCACCATGGGCTTCATCAACTAATACTGGGATTGCTTCACTATGTGCCCTATCAACAAATTCATTAATATCAAAACATTCACCATAATAATTTGGATATGTGACAATTGCTAACTTTTGATGATTAAACTTCATATTATGTACGTCTGGACCTAAGTATTGATCACTATCCCTACTTTTAGTCATCGCAAGTATATCCGCAGGTTGTTGTACAATATCTAAGCCGTGAAAGACGGACTTGTGAACATTACGACTAATTAAATAGTCCCCGTTTCTTTTTGAAAAGGATTGTATCACTGATAAAATACCTGATGTTGTACCATTAATTAAGAAATAGGCATTATAGTCTGGATGTTTACGACAATGCTGCATACTTTGCAATATGATATCTTCAGGGTGATGTAAATCATCTAAACCAGTAATTTCGGTCATATCCATTTTAAAGTCTAAATTTTTTATACGGCCAATTGTCCCATTTTTATGACCAGGTACGTGTAATGAAATAGCCTTTTCATTAACCAATTGAGATAATTTTTCAAAAATTGGAAGTTCCATACTATACACACTTTCTAACAGATTTAGCGCACTTGCGATAAATCATCATCGCCATTACGTTGCTCAATCCACTTCGTTTTTAATAACCCCATAACATAAGAATCTTTGTACTTCCCTTGTGTATAAAAGTGTTCTTTTAATTCACCTTCAATAGTAAAGCCTGCCTTTTTATATATGTGCACGGCTTTTTCATTATTCACATCTACATAGAGATATACTTTATTCAAGTTCAAGACTAAAAAGGCATAATCAATCGCCATTTTAAATGCTTTTTTAGCATATCCTTTATTACCATATTGACTGTCTATAATAATTTGAATTTCACAATTTCTATGTACAAAATTGATTTCTACTAGCTCTACTACACCAATAGATGTTTGGTTATCTTCAATAATAAATCGTCTTTCTGATTCATCTAAAATGTGTTTTTGATACAACGTTTTTAATTCATTTAATGACTCATATGGCTCTTCAAACCAATAAGACATAATCGTATATTCATTATTTAGATGATGTACAAATTGTAAATCTGTTTCTTCTAATGCTCTAATTATCATTTTTAGCACTCCTTTAATTACAGTTTATGCAAGTAAATTAATGAAGTAAAGCAACTCAATTATTTTATTTGTCGAATATTTTATTTCAGAATATAAAGCTGAAATTTAAGGTCTTTTAATTTTAAGCATAAAAAAAGAGACCTTTCGATCTCGATATCAGCTCATCACATCCATACGATTTGCCTGGCAACGTCCTACTCT
>NZ_KV838562.1:0-674 GCF_001838705.1 Staphylococcus sp. HMSC34C02 | reverse complement strand
ATAAGGTTCTGTTGCAAAGTTGAATTTATAGTATAATTTTAACAAAAAGGAGTCTTCTGTATGAACTATTTCAGATATAAACAATTTAACAAGGATGTTATCACTGTAGCCGTTGGCTACTATCTAAGATATACATTGAGTTATCGTGATATATCTGAAATATTAAGGGAACGTGGTGTAAACGTTCATCATTCAACGGTCTACCGTTGGGTTCAAGAATATGCCCCAATTTTGTATCAAATTTGGAAGAAAAAGCATAAAAAAGCTTATTACAAATGGCGTATTGATGAGACGTACATCAAAATAAAAGGAAAATGGAGCTATTTATATCGTGCCATTGATGCAGAGGGACATACATTAGATATTTGGTTGCGTAAGCAACGAGATAATCATTCAGCATATGCGTTTATCAAACGTCTCATTAAACAATTTGGTAAACCTCAAGAGGTAATTACAGATAAGGCACCTTCAACGAAGGTAGCAATGGCTAAAGTAATTAAAGCTTTTAAACTTAAACCTGACTGTCATTGTACATCGAAATATCTGAATAACCTCATTGAGCAAGATCACCGTCATATTAAAGTAAGAAAGACAAGGTATTAAAGTATCAATACAGAAAAGAATACTTTAAAAGGTATTGAATGTATTTACGCTCTATATAAAAAGAACCGCAG
>NZ_KV838561.1:0-1186 GCF_001838705.1 Staphylococcus sp. HMSC34C02 | reverse complement strand
ATCTGCGTCTGCATCTGCATCGGCATCGCTATCTGCGTCTGCGTCACTGTCTGCATCTGCGTCACTATCAATTGGTTCTTCGTCAATGACAACTTCTACTGTGATATGATCTTGTGAACCATCTGGATAAGTTACTGTTACTGGAACATAATATGTGCCAGGATTTTCACCATTTGGTAAACTTTCTGGATCATCCACTGTAACTACTGGCTGTTCTCCTGTCGTTGGATAGTTAGGAATAGTTACTGCTCCAGTTACATCACCCTCAGTTGTTGGTACTCCATATGGCTTACGAACAACATCACTTGTTGGTTCATATTTAGTAGCAGTAGCTGCTGGTTTTTTACCAGTTGTTACTGGTACATCAATATGATCTACTGTGCCATCTGGATATGTCACTGTTACTGGAACATTTACTGTTCCTGGTGTAGTTCCATTTGGTAAATTACCTGGGTTATTAACTGTGATTACTGGTTGTTCCCCTGTTGTTGGGTATCCAGGAATTGTTACTGAACCAATTACATCGTCTGATGTTGTTGGTGTTCCATAATCGTGGTTTACACCATTACTTGTTGGTTCATAAATCACTTTATCTTGTGTTGGTTTTTCTCCTGTCGTAACAGGTACTGTGATATGATCCACACTTCCATCTGGATAAGTTATTGTTACTGGGACATTTACTGTTCCTGGTGTAGTTCCATTTGGTAAATTATCAGGATTATTAACTGTGATTACCGGTTGTTCCCCTGTTGTTGGATAATTAGGAATTGTTACTGAACCAATTACATCATCTGATGTTGTTGGTGTTCCATAATCATGTTTCACTCCAGTTGTTACTGGTTCATAAGTGACATTGTTATTAGCAGGTTTTTCTCCTGTTGTCACAGGTACATCAATATGATCTACACTTCCATCTGGATATGTCACTGTTACTGGAACATTTACTGTTCCTGGTGTAGTTCCATTTGGTAAGCTATTTGGATTATCAACTGTTACAACTGGTTGTTCTCCTGTTGTTGGGTATCCAGGAATTGTTACTGAACCAATCACTTCATCTGATGTTGTTGGTGTTCCATAATCATGATTTACACCTTCACTTACTGGTTCGTAAATTACTTCGTCAGGTGTTTCATCGTCTTTAGTAACAACAGTTACTGTCACATGATCTTGTGTGCCATCTGGATAT
>NZ_KV838560.1:0-103493 GCF_001838705.1 Staphylococcus sp. HMSC34C02 | reverse complement strand
TGCAAAATAGCATCATCATATTATTTATGTCCCATGCTCATTTCGCTGTCATTTGTCATAGCGATGAGTCATGTGCCTGTGACTTCTGATTATTTATACGCTTTGTCACCTTTAAAATAACTACGATCTTCTTTGCTATAAACCTTGTCAGGGTCTACAAATGGTTTCAACTTGTATTTAAAGTCATAAAGATTCAAACCATCGATAGCAACACGATCTTGATATACACTATACTCACCGATATCAGTAAAGTTATTAGGACCTACGCCCGCTAAATATTTGAAACCAGCTTTATGCTCTAGATATTGATAACCTGCAGAGCCCCTATCTTGCGCGCCATGAGGGAAAATAAATAAATCTGTTTGTCCAATGATTGGTGTGACTTCTTTCTTCCAACGTTCGGTATCTTTCACAATACGATCATATGAACTATTGGCAAAATCAATGTGCCCCCAAGAATGACTTGCAAATGTCCAACCGTCACGTTTCATTGCGTTTGCAACTTTGATTGCTTGTTCTTTTCGCTCATGATAATCTTTGCTGTCTAACTCATTGGTACGATATCCAAGTACACCGTTATATCCTGTCAAACCAACGACACCCTTTTGTCCATTCAGTGAGAAATCGGGATGATCTTTCACAAAGCGATTTAGAATCGGAACGATATCATTCGTTTCACTTTGTGTTACTTTCCCATCTTTACCTTTTGTTTCAGATACAACGTGATTAGATTTGTCTAAGACTAAGCGGTCTGCATAGCCGTTTCCTCTCATATAATCATAGTAATTCATATCATCAATGGATAAAATTAATGGTTTCTTTCCTTTAGGCAGCTTTAATGTTTTCTTCTTAATAGGTTTAGAATTAAAATCATAGGCATCATGTGGATCAATTAATATGTAATGATGTTGATATAACTCATCAAGTGAACGTTTAAATTCATCAACAGTAATCATCCAATCATTATTACCTTTTGCTTGATTTGCTTCACCAGTGAACGCGATCTTAGGATCTGTAATTAACGGATGAAAAAAGACATGCGCCACATCACCTTTATATTCAACCCAATCTTCTTGTCCAGAATTTTTCTTTTTCGCATACATGTTTGCTTCTTTATTTTGCGATGCTTGTTGCGCTTTTTTATCTTGCGTGTGTGATGTCGATTGACATGCACATAAAACAATGGCGAGAACAACTGTGAATACACTCAACAAATATTTCTTAGTCATGCATTTACTCCTTTATATAACAAAGTGATTTTATGCCGATCACTGAATATTATATAACATTTTTATACTATATATAACATATCATTTATAGCTTAACGTAATTTTTACATGACATTAATTTTATTTAATATTAAATTATTTGTTTTTACGCTTTTCAATGAATTTCATAACTAAATTAACTACAATGGCTAGAACAATAATGCTCTTTAATATTAATTCGTAAATTTCCGGCATTGAAAATGTACTAATAAATACAAATACTATGATGAGCACTATCGCAATTTTATCGTGACTATCTAATGTCATTCTATTTCACCTTTTGCTTCATTTTAATTTCCTATATAATTGCATTATACATATAAAAGGAGATGGATGTTTTGAGAAAATTATTTGCTGTAGCGTTAGTATTTATTTTAGCCTTAGCTGCTTGTGGTAATAATAGCGATAATAATCGTTCTAATGATGCTAAAGAAGATACTAAATCTTATACAACTGACGATGGGGATAAAATTAAAATTCCTAAGGAACCTAAACGAATCGTTGTTTTAGGTACAACGTATGCCGGTGGTTTAAAAGAACTTGATGCTAACATTCAAGCTGTCGCTAAAAATGTTGATGATAGTTCAGTATTAAAAGATAAATTTAAAGATGTTAAGAAAATTGATCCTGAAAACGTTGAAGCTGTAGCTAAAGCGAAACCAGATTTAATCATTACTTATAATACTGACAAAAACTTGAAAAAATTGAAAAAAATCGCACCTACTGTCGCATTTGATTATATGAAGCATGATTATAAAGAACAACATTTAGAATTAGGTAAAATTATCGGTAAAGAAGATAAAGCGCAAAAATGGGTAGATCAATGGGAAGATAAAACCAAAGATGATGGTAAAGAAATTAAGGATGCCATTGGTGAAGACGCTACTGTCTCAATCATCAAAGATTTCGATAAAAAAATCTATGTTTTAGGTAAAACTTATGGTCACGGTAGCGAAGTACTTTACGATTCATTCGGTCTAAAAATGCCAAGTAAAGTTGAAAGTGCAACTAAAAAAGAAGATTTAGCTGATATTTCTGCGGAACAAATTCCAGAAATGGCTGGTGATTATGTCGTAACACCTGTTGCTAAAGGGGCTGACCTTTCATTCGAAAATAAAGATGTTTGGAAAAATACAGACGCAGTTAAAAAAGGACAAACATTTAAAGTTGACGAGGGTGTGTATTGGTTAAACGATCCCTATTCTCTTGACTTTGAACGTAAAGATTTAAAGAAAAAATTATTAGATTCTGCAAATAAATAGTGCCTTACTTCATAACAACCATCAACCGACCAGAATACCTGGTCGGTTGATGGTTTTTTTATTATAACATTTAATTTGTTTCTTCAACTGATGCCTTGCCAGCGAACATCACAATCCATGTGGCAAATATGAAAGGTGCCGTAAATACAGGTAATCCTACTGGTGCAAGTAACGTTGCGAGTGCACCATGCATTACTACAGTTAATAACAACCCTGTAATGACTGCGATATACGTATTTAATTTCGTCGTAAATATCGCACCCAACGCAATACCTGTAAGTATAGCGTTATAGCCATATAAACCATTCGTAATAGATGGATAGTCACCACCAAGTGCCACAATAAAGATAACAGCTAAGATACTGGAAATGATGGCGTATATACCACCTTTGATTGATCCCACAAAGATGCCTATTATAATTAACACACTTCCCAGTATAGACGTCACTAGAAAGATTTCACTGAAGTTCGTAGTAATACCACTTAGCCAACTGATATGATTATGACTAATATCTGGATGTTTTACTTGTTGTGGCAATATATCAATTGTCACTTTTAATTTCGAAAATTGTGTCGTCATTGCTAACACTAACCACGTCATCAATACAAATGGAAATGTTAGCATAGGTACACCAAATGGCTTTAACCATTCTCTAATGGCCGCCCCCATAGGCAACGTTAAAATGGTCGCAATCAGCAATACAACCCAAGCTACCATTGTAGATTGAAGGAACAATGCTAAACCAATAGCCGTTAACACAGCATTATACCCTGCTAAGCCATCTTGAATTTCCGCTTCACTATAATTGAAAAAGGGTGCCAATAAGAGCGCTAATACGCTACCTATCATAGCCGCTATACCGATCTCCCATCGAGCCACAAACAAACCAATTAAAATCAGTACCCCTGACCATTTGTTATTCATAAACACAACTTGCGCTATATTTTTGAAAAAAACATCAATATACTTCACAAACTCACCTTACTCTTTTGTTATTACACTTCATTCTTTTAAATTCTAGCACTATTACTACAACTTACAAAATACTTTTACAAAATTTAATCATGTAGAAATACAATTAGAGTTTGGATTTAAAATAATTGTATGACTATATTGCTTGTACAATATTCTTAACAGTTCTAACATTAAAACTACGAACTTTATTTTCAAATGGAAAGAAGGAATAGATATGCATTTTACTCAGCGTGAACAAGATAAGTTGATGATTGTTGTAGCTGCAGAAGTTGCAAGACGTCGTAAAGCACGTGGTTTAAAGTTAAATCATCCTGAAGCACTTGCTTTAATCAGTGATGAATTACTTGAAGGTGCAAGAGACGGTAAAACCGTAGCCGAATTAATGAGCTATGGCAAAACAATACTAAATGAAGAAGATGTCATGGAAGGTGTTGCAAGCATGATCAAAGAAATTGAAATCGAAGCAACATTTCCAGATGGAACGAAACTCATTACAGTCCATCATCCAATCGTCTAAGGAGGCAATAGTATGATTCCTGGAGAAATTATTGTTAAAAATACTGAAATCGAAATTAATCAAGGACGCGCGGAAACGGTACTTGTTGTTAAAAATACTGGTGACCGTCCAGTACAAGTTGGTTCTCACTTCCACTTCTTTGAAGCTAATAAAGCATTAAATTTTGAACGTGAAAAAGCTTATGGCAAACACTTAGATATCCCCGCTGGTGCAGCCGTACGTTTCGAACCAGGAGACGAGAAAAAAGTGCAACTTGTTGAATATGTAGGCCATCGTAATATATATGGTTTCCGTGGTTTAGTGAATGGCAAAATTGATGAAAGTCGCGTTTACCGTCCTACCGACGAGAATGATGACTACGCCGGTGTATTTCATGACGAAGGCGAAGAAAACGTCAATAAAAAAGGAGGACAAGATTAATGAGTTTTAAAATGACGCAATCTCAATATACCAGTCTTTATGGTCCGACTACAGGCGATTCAATTCGTCTAGGTGATACAAATTTATTTGCTCAAGTTGAACACGATTATACAAGTTACGGAGATGAAGTCACTTTCGGTGGCGGTAAATCAATTCGTGACGGTATGGGGCAAAATCCTAACGTGACACGTGACGACCGTTATGTTGCAGATTTAGTTATAACAAATGCAGTTATTATAGATTACGATAAAGTAGTTAAAGCAGATATTGGCATTAAAAATGGCTACATCTTTGCTATTGGCCAAGCAGGTAATCCAGATATTATGGATAATATTGATATCATTATTGGTGCGACAACAGATATTATTTCAGCTGAAGGTAAAATTGTGACAGCTGGTGGTATTGATACACACGTTCACTTTATTAATCCAGAACAAGCTGAAGTAGCACTTGAAAGTGGTATCACTACACACATTGGTGGCGGAACTGGTGCATCTGAAGGTACTAAAGCTACGACAGTAACCCCTGGCCCTTGGCATATACATCGCATGCTTGAAGCAGCTGAGCAACTCCCTATTAACGTTGGTTTCACTGGTAAAGGTCAAGCTGTTAATCACACTGCGCTCATTGAACAAATTCATGCAGGTGTCATTGGATTGAAAGTTCATGAAGACTGGGGTGCAACACCATCAGCACTTGATCACGCATTAGCCGTTGCAGATGAATTCGATGTTCAAATTGCCCTTCACGCTGATACATTAAATGAAGCTGGATTTATGGAAGATACAATGGCAGCAGTTAAAGGCCGTGTCTTACATATGTATCATACTGAAGGTGCAGGTGGTGGACATGCGCCTGACTTAATTAAATCCGCATCATATCCTAATATCTTACCTTCATCTACCAACCCAACATTACCTTACACACAAAATACTGTCGACGAACATTTAGACATGGTAATGATTACACATCACTTAAACGCATCTATTCCTGAAGATATCGCCTTTGCAGATTCTCGTATTAGAAAAGAAACTATCGCAGCTGAAGATGTACTCCAAGATATGGGCGTCTTTAGTATGGTAAGTTCTGACTCACAAGCGATGGGACGTGTAGGCGAAGTGATAACACGTACTTGGCAAGTCGCTCACCGTATGAAAGAACAACGCGGTTTCTTAGATGGTGATGCAGAATACAATGATAACAACCGTATTAAACGTTATATCGCTAAATATACAATTAATCCTGCAATTACACATGGTATTTCAGACTATGTTGGTTCAATCGAAGGTGGTAAATTAGCAGATTTAGTGATGTGGGAACCAGCCTTCTTCGGTGTTAAACCTGAACTAATTGTAAAAGGCGGTTTAATTAATGCAGCGGTTAATGGCGATGCTAACGGTTCAATTCCAACATCAGAACCACAAAAATATCGTAAAATGTATGGCCAATATGGTGGCAATTTACAGCATACTGCCATTACATTTGTGTCTAAAACTGCATTCGAAAGTGGTATCTACCGTAGCTTAAACCTACAACGTATGGTTCGACCTGTTCATGGCATTCGTAATTTAACGAAAAAAGACATGAAGAATAACGATGCTACACCTAAACTTGATGTAGACCCACAAACTTATGAAGTATTTGTTGATGGCGAAAAAGTGACTAGTGAACCTGCTACTGAATTACCGTTAACTCAAAGATACTTCTTATTCTAGGAGGTACGTTTAATGATTATAGAAGAAATTCAAGGAAACATTGCCAATTTACCAGCTGAAGATAAACAAAAACACGTTGAAAAAGTCTATTTAGAAAACGCTGATTTAGTTAGACGTATTCAACGTGTGACAACAGATCATGGCACAGAAATTGGTATCCGTTTAAAACAACCTATTGATTTACAATATGGTGATATTTTATATCAAGACGAAACAAATATGATTGTGGTTGATGTGAATTCTGAAGACTTACTCGTTATCAAACCACGTACGTTACAAGAAATGGGCGATATCGCACATCAACTTGGCAATCGTCATTTACCTGCACAATTTACAGAAACTGAAATGCTTGTACAATATGATTATTTGGTCGAAGATTTATTAAAATCATTAGGCATTCCTTATAGTCATGAAGACCGTAAAGTTAATAAAGCCTTCAGACATATAGGACATTCACATGATTGATCATTCACATCTTCGATTATTTCAGTTCTGTGATTCACAATTTCCTACAGGTGCATTTAGTCATTCATTTGGTTTAGAAACATACATTCAACGCGATGTAGTGAAAGATGCTAAGACGTTTAAAGCATGGTTACAGCTATTTTTAAATGAGCAATTAACCTACTCAGACGGTTTAGCTATGCGTTTTGTCTATCAAGCGTTAGAAAATGAAGATACAGAAGAAATATTAAGATTAGACCGCTTAATCTATGTTCAAAGTTTGCCTCGCGAAACACGTGTCGGCACGAAACAAATGGGCACACGTATGGCAAAACTGGCAATGGAACTTTATGATAGCGAATGGATGACGTGGTACCATACGCAAATGACTGAGAAGCGCGCTAAGTTACATCCAGCGATTTGCTTTACAATGTTAGGCCATCATTTAGGCATTGATATCGAAACGATTATTGATTATTACTTGTATCAAAATGTTTCAAGTTTAACTCAGAATGCGGTACGTGCAATCCCTCTTGGTCAAACAACGGGGCAACAAGTTGTGTCAGATATGATTCCGCATATTGAACGTACGCGTCAACATATCTTCACATTGAACGAATCAGACTTTGGTGTGACAGCACCAGGATTAGAACTTAATCAAATGGAACATGAGAACGTTAATGTGAGAATCTTTATTTCATAGGAGGTAATATTTATGGCAAATCCAATTAAAATTGGTATTGGTGGTCCTGTTGGTGCAGGTAAAACACAATTAGTAGAAAAATTAGTCCGCCGTCTGTCTAAAGAATTAAGTATCGGTGTTATCACAAATGATATTTATACTAAAGAAGACCAAAAAATCTTAGTCAATACAGGCGTGTTAACTGAAGATAGAATCATTGGTGTCGAAACAGGTGGCTGTCCACATACAGCTATCCGTGAAGACGCTTCAATGAATTTTGCTGCGATTGATGAATTATTAGAACGTAATGACGACATTGAGTTAATATTTATTGAATCTGGTGGCGATAACTTAGCCGCTACATTCAGTCCAGAATTAGTAGATTTCTCAATTTATATTATCGATGTAGCCCAAGGTGAGAAAATTCCACGTAAAGGTGGTCAAGGTATGATTAAATCTGACTACTTCGTTATTAATAAAACAGACTTAGCGGAATTTGTTGGTGCGTCATTAGACCAAATGGCTGAAGATACGAAGACATTTAGAGGAAATCGTCCATTCACATTCACTAACCTTAAGACTGATGATGGCTTAGATAATGTAATTGAATGGATTGAACGTGATGTATTGCTTAAAGGGCTAGCTTAATGACTGAAGACAAGAAACAAGCTATTGAACAACCTTGGACTGGACAGTTAGACTTAACTGTATTCAATAATGGTAAACGCTCTGTTGCACGCGACATCTTCTTTGAAAAAGCGCTAAAAGTCATTCGCCCAGTCTATTTAAATCATTCAACGATGCCTACGTTCTATATTGTGAACGTGGGCGGTGGTTACTTAGATGGCGATCGATATCGAATGAATATCAATGTAGATCAAGGCGCAGCAGTGACGCTCACATCACAAGGTGCTACGAAGATTTATAAGACGTTGAATGATCGTGTGGAACAATATCAAACATTCCATATAGCGAAAGATGGATATATGGAATATGTTGGTGACCCGATTATTGCTTACGAACATGCGAAATTCTATCAGCACAATATATTCAAGTTAGATGAAACGGCATCTATGTATTATACAGATATTTTGACGCCTGGCTATTCTATGCGTGATGAACATTTCACATATGATTATATGCATTTATTAAATGAAATTTACGTCGGTGATGAACTCGTCACTTACGATAATTTGCGTATGCATCCAAGTGAAACAGAGATTAGTTCGATTGGTTATATGGAGCATTACACACATTTAGGTTCAGCCTATTTTATTCATCCTGACGTGACGCAAAAGTTAATCGATGAAGTGTATGACGCAATTAAAGGTTATATGAAGCAATATGATTGTCGTCTTGGTATAACACAATTGCCAACACATGGCTTTACCGTGCGTGTATTATCAAATATGACACAGGAAATTGAAGAGATTCTGAATACGGTACAATCTTATATTGCGAATAAATTATACGATCGACAAATCAATTTTTTAAGAAAGTATTAATAAAGCAGAACAGGGAGCGGGACAGATTTTTTTAAAATCGTTGTCCCGCTCCCTGCTTGCTTTGATTGAAAAAGCGATGACGCACTTGACCAGCCTTTTACAAAGGTTAATGGTCGTGATTCATCGCTTTTTGTTTTCATTTTTGTCTCAAGACGTATCTGATTCCTAGTTGCGTCTTGCCATCAAAATGACGTCTTTATACTAGGAAAGACATTTGAGAAAGGCTATTCGGTATCGACAAATATATAATTATAGATTTCTTGTGATACTTGTTCGAAGTTATCGACGTTGAGTGAGAGATAAAACTTCAGTTTAGGTTCTGTACCTGATGGTCTCAATGCAATAAAGCCTTCTTTAAAGATAATTCGAATCACATTTGCTTGTGGTAATGATATTGCTTCTTCGGTATTATCTTCTTTATTGACGCGTTTTAATGTCTCGTAATCTTCTACTGCAACAACGTTTAATCCTGCTATGATTTCAGGAATATTTTGTCTTAATTGATTCATTAATTCGTTAATCTGTTGTTGTCCTTCTTTACCTTCAAAGACTTTAGACATCGGTTTATCACGATATTGCCCTACTTCGTTATGAATCTCTTTTAAAGCGTCGTATAGTGTTTTGCCCTGACTTTTCAAAATAGATGCATACTTAATCATCAATGGCACGATTTGAATAGCATCTTTGTCTCGTACGAAATCATCGGCCAAATAGCCATAGCTTTCTTCATAGGCGAATAGGAACGATTCTGTATCATCTAATTCACGAATAGCTTTAGCAATATGTTTAAAGCCGATTAAGACTTCCTTCACAGTGACCCCATGTTGTTGCGCAAGACGTTTACCTAACTCACCACTTACAATAGATTGAATAACAAATGAATGCTCCGGTACATTCGTGTGTTCGAGAAGATATTTAATGAGTAATGCCCCGATTTCACTGCCACCAAAGTAATATGTTTGTCCATCTGTATAACGTTCAACAAACCCCATGCGATCAACATCTGGATCTGTTGCAATAATTAAATTCGCATCGTTATCATGTGCTTGTTGAATCGCTAAATCAAAGGCTTCTCGTTCTTCAGGGTTCGCACTTTTCACGGAACTAAAGTTCGGATCAAGTTCACATTGTGATTGCACTAAGCTGACTTGTTTAAAATTCAGATGCTTTAACACGTCTGGAATAATCGGTACTCCGGTACCATGTAAACTCGTATAAATAACCTTTAAGTCAGATTGTGGAATATCTCCTACTAACCGTGTAATTTCATTGATATAACTATCATTAACCGCTTCTGGTAAATCACTAGTATTCTGCTCAATGCGTTCTTGGTTTAATTTAATATTTAACTCAAGCGGATCACCTAAATTATTGATATAGTTAGCAACTTCTAATGACGTAGCCTCATCTAATTGTGCGCCATCTGCACCATAAACTTTGATGCCATTATAATCTTTAGGGTTGTGGCTTGCTGTAATCATAATACCTGCAGATGTTTGCAAATATCGCACAGCATAAGAGAGCTGTGGCGTTGTTTTATACACATCTGACAGATAAACTTTGATATCATTCGAAGTCAAAATTTGCGTAATAATATGCGCGAATTCTGATGATAAGTGACGAATATCATAGTGAATGACAATTGAAGGATTATCTTCTTTATCTTTTAAGTAATTAGCAATTCCTAATGCCAGACGTTGTATGGTATAGCGATTTAAACGACCTGGACCAAGTCCAAACTGGCCGCGAATACCGGCAGTACCAAATGCTAATTCAGTTTCAAATCCTTGTTCTTGAAACGTTGCGGTCTGGCTATCATAGAATGATGCTACAAGACTGTCATCTTTATATTTCATCCAATTGTCTTTCATCATATACTCCTTTCATACTTATGCGGATGTCTTATTATTCTATTTCAGTATACTGGATATTTAAAAAAGTTTCATTTGATTAGTAAATAAGCTCTATTTAGTAATCTTTTATGCTGGCCGAATTAAACTTGCAATAAGTTACTCATAGTGATATAATACATTCATAAATTAATTCCATTGGCAACACCAAACCCCTCACTATTGCGCTAGTGAGGGGTTTTATGGTGTGTTAGACGATGTCGCTTATTACTTACTGAAATTGATAGCTTTCATGTCCTTTCGCAAAGGCTTCAACGGTATAAATCATAGAACCACCTTCTGAGCCATTCTCAATGTCATTGGTACAAATAAGCAATTGATTTGTTCCAGGAATAAATTGTGGATGTGTTGAACGTAACATTTTTCCTTCATCACGCCCTGGCATTAAGATTTGACCAATAGGATAGCCACGTTTATTAAAGACTAAAACACGACCTTGGCCATACATCGCTACATATAAATTATCATCACTATCGATACATACTGAATCTGGCCCTTCATGTCCAGTAAAGTAATATGGAATCGTTGCGCCAAATGGTGCAATTGTCACACCATCGTCCTCCAATTGAATACGATGAAGTCGATTTGTCGTTGTTTCTGTCACCCATAGTACTTTTTCATCCGTACTTAACGCTACTCCGTTAGCTACTGAAATATTCTGAATGACTGGTGTTACTGTCTTGAAGTCAGGCGAAACGTAGTAGACGCCACCTTTAGGGTTAGTAGAATACCCTCTGAAATCAGTGAAATAGAAGCCACCTTTACTATCAAAGACCATGTCATCAATACAATATTCCGTGTTAAGTTCCGAAATAATTTCTTCAAACTGTTCACCATGTTCATCAGTAGCGAAGATGCCGCCTGTTGACTCAAAGTCACCTAAATAACATGTAAATAATCGTCCATCTTTGTGTATTTTGACTGCAGCTGGATTTTGTTTTGTTGATTGAAATGCTGTTGAAACTTCTTTTGTATTTATATCAACTTTAAAAATTTTACCGCCAAATACTTCACATAAGAACAAATTATGATCTCTATCAAAGATGAGACCTTCTAATTGCAATCCTTCATCTGAAATTTTCAACCATGGTTCGGCCGTTACCGTTTGTAATTCACTTTCAGAAATAATTGGTACTGCGCTTTTAGATGCTCCAGTATATGTTAATTTTGGTAAAGATTGATTTGTCATTATTAACATTTCCTCCCTTTGTGAAAAGTATCATTTGCATTCATTATAATCCATTAATACACTTTCTACTTATCGTACTACATGTAATCGTTTTCAAAAAGTAATTATACTTCTAACATAGGTCTATTGCCCTATTTTAAAAACTGAAATATTGAAAGTTATTGTAAATTTGATAAAATAATATAATGTTGATTTTTATAAAAAGATAAATGAATGAATCATTAAATGATATGGCTTGCCTTTACGATAAATAATAATTTTTAGAGGAGAATCAGAAAATGGATTATAGAGTGTTATTATATTACAAATACACAACGATTGATGACCCAGAAACATTTGCTGCTGAGCATTTAGAATTCTGTAAAGCAAACAACTTAAAAGGTCGAATTCTAGTGTCTACAGAAGGTATCAATGGTACGTTATCAGGTACGAAAGAAGATACAGATCAATATATCGAACATATGCATGCAGATGAACGTTTCGCAGATATGACGTTCAAAATTGACGAAGCTGAAGGTCATGCTTTCAAAAAAATGCATGTTCGCCCAAGAAATGAAATTGTTGCACTTGGTTTAGAGGACGATGTTGATCCACGTGTCACAACTGGTAAATACTATTCACCTAGTGAATTTAAAGAAGCATTGGAAGATGAAGATACTGTTATCTTAGATGCACGTAATGACTATGAATTTGATTTAGGTCACTTCCGCGGTGCAATCCGTCCAGATATTACACGTTTCAGAGATTTACCAGATTGGATTCGTGAGAATAAAGACCAATTAGATGGTAAAAATATCGTAACATATTGTACAGGTGGTATTCGTTGTGAAAAATTCTCAGGCTGGTTAGTAAAAGAGGGCTTCGAGAATGTTGGTCAATTGCATGGCGGTATTGCAACGTATGGTAAAGATCCTGAGACTAAAGGTGAATATTGGGACGGTAAAATGTACGTCTTCGATGAGCGTATTAGCGTAGACGTCAACCAAGTTGAGAAAACAGTGATTGGTAAAGAACACTTCGACGGCACACCATGTGAGCGTTACATTAACTGTGCTAATCCAGAATGTAACAAACAAATTCTTGTTTCAGAAGAAAATGAAGCTAAATATCTTGGCGCATGTTCATATGATTGCGCGAAACATGAACGTAACCGTTATGTAGCTAAAAATAATATAAGTGATGAAGAATGGAATCGTCGTTTAGACAATTTTAAAGACGTACCAGAACACGCACACGCATAGTGGTCTGAACAAAAGCGTTAGGAGGCAGTTAAACACTACCTCCTAACGCTTATTTTTTAGGCTTAATCTTATTAGGGAGCGAGGCAGAAATCATATTTTTCAAAATGTATTTCTTTGTCCCGCTCCCAATTTGCTTAACTTGTATATTTGCTTGATAAAATGCTCTTTGCTAAGGTCCACCGTCAAGGATGACAAGGTTTGAAAAAACCTAATTCAAGTGCATTTTTTATTCAGTCAACTACTACCAATATATCTTTATAGCCTGAGACACCTATTGATATCCCGTTTTTTTTATAACTACCCAATGCTATAATAGTGTAAAAAATCCCTTCTGAAATGTGGTGACATTTATGACAAAGCACAGCAAAGATTTTTACCATTTACTTTATAGTCAGTTATTCGCTAATACTGGTGATATTTTAACGATAGTGGGTTTAATTGCTGTTGTTTATAACATGACATCAAAGACGACAGCCGCTTCTTTAATTCCGATTATTTTTACTATGGGTATTTTTGTAAGTAGTTTTATTTCAAATTATATTTATCAATACCTTACTCAGAAAAAAGTATTATCTATATTTCAATTTCTTAAACTAGTGAGCTTAGCGTGCATCGCCATTCTATTAATGATAGAAATGACCCCTGCTTTTATATTTATTTTGCTTTTCTTCAATGCTCTTTTTGACGGATTCACAAATCCTATTAAGAACTCAATGATTCCTTTTATTGAGAATAAAGACGCAATCACTTCTGCTAACGCTTTGATGAATATGATGAGCAGCATTGTTCAACTGTCTACTTGGGCATTAGGCGGTGTCTTAATGAGTCTTATCGGTGCAAAGTACTTATTTTTATTTGCATTAATACTAGAAATAGTAAGCTATTACTTTATTTTACGCCTTTCAGAACGTCATGTTTATAAAACAGATAAGGAAACGATTTTTAATAGTTTTAAAACCGTTATCCGTGATAACTATCGCAATAAACTAAGTTTATATCTAAATATTTCTATCATTTTTGAATCATTCGCAACAACCATTTGGATTGCAGCAATTATTTTGACTTACACAAGAACTTATTTACACGTTCCTGATTATTGGTTTGGACTGATTAATGCCTTTTTCTTTAGTGGCACAATTATTGCAGGCCTATGGATAAATTATAAAGATCGCTTCTTTACGCAGATCAATTACCCGATTATTATTTACGTTCCTGTGCTCTTAGCATTTATTAATTTAAGCTTTATCCTCCATCATTCAATCATTATTGTCTTATTATTTTCATTATTGATGGGCATTTTCGAAGATATGCGTTACATTTCTTTAAATTCGGTAGTTCAACGTTATACGCCTAAAGAGATTCTTCCTTCTACATACATATTAAACAATTTATTCAGTAGTATTTTCTTCGCTATTGGAACTTTTGTTATATCAATGATCGTTGACTATTATGGTATTATTTGGGCCTATATTATTTGCTTTAGTATGTATATATTAACTTTTATTTTAGGACTCTTTTTCCGAAAATATTTTAAAATTGAAATACATAAACAGACATCTTATAATTGAAAATAATTCTCACTTTGGATATGGAGGCTATTGTATATGTGTACAGGTTTTACGTTTCAAGCTAAAAACGGTGATGTTATTTTAGGTCGTACGATGGATTATGATTATCCTTTAACTGGTCATCCAGCTGTGCAACCACGTCACTACTATTGGGAATCTCGTGTAGATTATAAAGGGACAACGAAGTATGGTTTCACTGGTGCTGGTTCTGATATGGAAGGGTTTATTTTCGGAGATGGTGTAAATGAGCATGGCCTTGCGATTTCAAATCAATATGACCGAGGTTATGCCTCGTACGCTAATAAAATACGTGATGGCTATATTAATATTTCACAAACTGAAGTGTTAACATGGGTGCTTGGTTACAACCAAACGATTGAAGAACTGATTGAACAAGCAGACCAAGTTAATGTCGTTGCACATACATTAAATGATATTAATGAAGCACCACCTTTACATTATCATGTATCGGATGCAACAGGTCGAACTGCAGAAATTACATTTGTAGAGGGTCGCATTGTCGTTCATGATAATCCAGTTGGTGTACTAACAAATAGTCCTGACTTAAGAGAACTTGAAGAACTATGCGAATGTGACGCCTTACAAACCCCAATATAAACGCTATAAAAATTTATATATTGGAAATGAAAGTGGTACGTCTGGACTACCAGGTGGCTACACGTCAGCAGAACGTTATGTAAGAGCCGCTTATCTCGTAAATAATATGTTGCCTGACGATGGTGATGATGCGGTGTTGGATGCCTTTAGAATGCTTGATAGCGTCAGCATTCCTAAAGGAGCAGTTCGCCCTTCTGAACATGAATTCCACTATACGCTATACCAAACTGTATTTAACTTAACGTCACGTACGTTATATGTAAAATACTATAATTCTAATCGTATTGCTGAATTACAATTAACAGAGGACTTATTAAATAGCGAGGACTTAGTCATGTTCGATCCTATCCCTCAAGGTTTGACGACCGATAAAGTGAATGAATAGTTTTTTAAAGAAGTTCTTACATATTTATCTATAAATAAGCGTGGCTGAGTATACAGTCACGCTTGTTTGTTATGCTTTAACATTTTTAGGGATAAGAATAAATGCCGAAATGAGGCCAAGTACCATAATAATCGCACCTACTAAGAAGGAAATCATTGCTGACATTTCTACTGAGTAGAACTGTTGGCATACTGTAAATACAGTTGTATTTAATGCAATACCAAAGGCGCCCCCAAGTGTAGCACCCATCTTATATAAACCTGTCGCAAAGCTCACTTTTTCTTCTGGCATGTTAAACACCGCAATGGTTAACCCTGGTGTTGCTACCAATCCATTACCAATTGCACAAACCACGAATGCGAACGTTACAACACCAACATACCAACTTGGTGATAAGAATGTACAACTAATTAGAATAATACCAATTGCTGGGAATAGTGGTCCTGCAATTAACATGCTTTTACCACCATATTTTTGAATTGCTTTTTCACCTAAACGAATCATTGCAATCGCCATGAAGACGTACGGCACAGTGACTAACCCCGTTTGTGCTTCACTCATGCCAAATTGCTTTTGCGCATAGCCATTGAAGACAACTGTAGTCCCAACGCCTGTGTTAAGTACGAAATTATTAATCGTTGATCCTAGAAATGCTCGGTTTTTTACAATCGAGAAATCAATAAATGGTGTGGTTTTGCCTTTTTCAAAAAGATAGAACACAATTAAGGCAATGAGACCAATAGCAGCAACAGATAATGTGAAACGACTCGTCCAACCATATGTAAATCCTTGTGTCATCAGCAACATCAAGCAAGCAATGACGACACCAAAGATGATCATACCTACATAATCAAAAGGCTGATGATTACGTTCTGAACGTGGCGTTTCCTTTCTACGACTTAAAATATAGATTGCAATCACTGACAAAATGATTGAAATTACAAAGATCATTTGCCAACTTAATAAACTAGAAATAAGACCGCCGACATAGGAAGAAAATCCAATTCCGCCAACTGTCGCAATCATCATAAAACTATAGGCTTTACGCAAATCTTGACCTTTAAATTTATCTGATACTAAACCAATCGTTGAAGGCAAGAGTATCGCAGCTGACAGCCCTTGAAAGATTCGTCCAATAATTAAAAAGGGTGTTGCTGGCACAATGATCAGGCTAAGACAGCCGATGATACTAAAGATAAGACCTAATATCGTCATTTTCAGGTTGCCGACTTTATCAGCAATATCCCCTGCTCCTACCATGAAAATACCAGTTACAAAAGCGACTAAACTGATTGATAGATTTAATGTTGAATCCGCAGCACTAAACGTCTTTTGAACGCTTGAGCCAATATTAATAAATGATTGCGCAAACAACCAATATGTTAACACTGCAAAACTAGCCGCAATGATTAATTTACCGTCAAACTTACTTTGATGCGATTTCACATCTGACACTTCCTTTACATAATATAATCAACCTAGATAATGAGAATTGTTCTCATTTAACCTTAGTTATTATATCACGTATGCAGAGAAAATATATAGGGTTAAATTTCAAAGAGACTTCTACTAATTTTTGTAAAAGTCTCTTTGAAAATCACACTATCAAGTTAACTATTAATATCAATCCTAAACCAACTACCGAAAGAATTGATTCTAATAAAGTCCATGTTAAAAAAGTTTCTTTCATAGATAGTCCATAGTACTCTTTAAACATCCAAAATCCTGCATCATTAACGTGCGAGCAAAATATACTTCCTGCACCAATCGCTAATACCACTAGTGCTATATTAACATCTACTGCTTGTAATAATGGTAAAACAATACCTACAGATGAAATCGCAGCTACTGTAGTAGAACCCAACGCAGTACGTAATAAGGCTGCTGCTAACCAAGCCAAGATTATAGGTGACATTTCAGTGCCCTTGAATATATCAGAAATAGTATCTCCGACTCCACCATCAATTAAAATTTGCTTAAATGTACCACCACCGCCAATTATTAATAGCAGCATTGCAATTGGTGTTATCGCATTAGTAACTGTCTCCATGATATTTTTCATATTTTTATTTCTTCTTAATCCCATTGTATAAATTGCTATTAACACAGCTATTAACATTGCAGTAGTAGATTTGCCTAAGAAGAATATTACACCTTCTAATCCTGATGCCTTTCCACTTTCATTCCCAGTGATTAATTGTACGCCTGTCGAAAACAACATAAGGATAACTGGAGAAAGTGCAGTCAATAAACTTATTCCAAAACTTGGTAAAGATTGTTTTTCATCATCTTTAACTTCTCCTAACTCATTTTGATTACCTAACTTATCAAAAGCTGATGGAGAAAGCTTATAAGCTAATTTAGGGAAAGTCCCGCCAACTATAATTGCTAGAGGAATACCAATGATAAAACCATACATTAACACATAACCTATATTGGCATCTAAAGCTTCAGCTATTGCAACAGGTCCAGGATGCGGTGGTAAAAATCCATGTGTTATTGCTATTGAAGTTGCCATCGGTAACCCAACAACTAAATTAGATATTTTCATTCTTCTTGCTAGTGTAAAAACTAAAGGAATTAGCAATACAAATGCAACTTCTAAGAATAATGAAATCCCAATTATGAAAGAAGCAATTAACATTGCCCATGTTACATATTTCTTTCCAAATGCGTTTATTAAGGTGTCAGCTATTTTAGTTGCCCCGCCACCATCTGATAGAAGCTTTCCTAATATAGATCCTAAACCAAATATTATCGCAATGTGACCTAGAGTATCTCCCATTCCTTTTTCAATAGTTTCCACAATTTTTTCTAAAGGCATACCTAATAAAATACCAGTTACCATAGAAGTTATTATTAATGAGATAAATGTATTCAATTTACATATCATTATCAATAACAATAATATAATTACCCCTATTACAACTGCAAACAATGGCCAAAATTCTCCCATCACCATTACCCCCTATTTATTCATTTCATATACTGTTGCTAAAGTTTCAACTTCTCCCACATTTCCTGGGAAAATAACATAAGGCATTTTAGGATATTTAGCTTCATTACCTGTTAACCAAACAGGAACTCCTTTTGTAACTTGGCCAATAACCTCTGCTTTTTCTATATTTAATCCCTTTGTAGCAACGTCACTTGAGGTAATTCCACCTTTAGCAATAATAAATTTCGGTTTTATAGATATATTTTTGATAACATTGACTATGCTATTTGAAATATTGGTTGATATACTCAAATTATTATTAATATCTTCAGTTTTAATAACATCTCTAGATGTATAAACAACAACACTATTTCCATTAGATATTTCTTTTTCAACTTTTTGAATTAATTTATTTATATAATCTTCCAAACTCTTTTTAGTAATTTCTCTAACATCAAACTCAAAAGGTTTAATTTCTGTATTATTAATTAAGTAGCTCAATTGGTCACTTGATTTCTTTACATGTGATCCAACAATTATTATTCCGCCATTTTTATTACTACTATATTGATTTAAATTAATGATTTCTCCTGGAGTTTCACACATAGCTTTTACAAATGACGCTGCAGTTCTAAAAATAAATTTCTTTTTATTTCTTTTTAGAAACTTAATCAAACAACTGACAAAATAATTCATGTCATTATCATTGAGAGCATCCACAACTACAGCGCTAAAATTATCTAATTTTTCAAAAACAGAAAATATTTCTTTTTCATTTTTTTCCCTCAAAGTTTTCAATGAGATATGAAATACTGCATTAGATTTTATCTCTCCCCCACTTTTTTCTTCCACAAATTCAAACATAGTTTCAGAAGAATAACCAAATGTAGTATCATTTGAAAATTCGCTTTGAACTACAGGTATATACTCATCTTTTTCTTTTAAATAGTGTATACCATTATAGGTATATCTGTTTCCTTCGAAGAATTGTGGTAAATAAAATACTCCATCAAAAGGTTGCGTAGCTGATTCACTTATTACCTTTGGTTCAAGATAAAAATGACCACGCAATGTTGAATCTCCTCTACTAATAATTAAGTAGTCTTTTTTTAGGTTTTTTGCCACTTTTTCTATATTCCGACTAATTTCTTCATGTAATTTTACTGTTTCCTTTTCACTTAAAGCTCTTGAATTAGTTAAGATATAAAACATATTATTTTCTTGTAAGAACCCATCTTCAATCCATTGCTCAGTCCATTTTGTATAAACTGGCAAATCTTTAACTGTTTGAGTACCAGTTGGATCATCATCCAAAACAATAATTTTATAGTTAAAATCACTTAAACCTTTGTTAATATTTTCTATATTTTTTTGATTCACTAAACTGTCGCTAATCATAATATCACCTACATATTGTTTATTTTTTCAATATATTTAATTATTCCAGAATGATCATTAAGCCCATTACCGTGACTTACTTCAGATTTATAAAATTCTTTTACAAGTGATGATAAAGGTAGTGTAAGACCAACTGTGTCAGCAGTAGAATTAACGTTTTTTAAATCTTTTAAATTTATATTCAGAGTCCCACCTGGTTTGTAATCTTCTTTTATCATTTTAGGAAATTTAGCTTCCATTACACTTGAGCCAGCTAATCCTCCTCTTATAGCTTCATACATCCCATTTAAATCAATATTAAATTTTTTGGCTAAAACTACTGCCTCAGATAAAGCCACTATATTAGTGTTTACAATTATTTGATTAGCTAATTTAACTACACTTCCCGAACCGACTTCCCCTACTCTTACGACGGAATTTGCAATTGGATTTAAGACATTTTTTATCTCATTTAAATCATTCTCATCACAACCTACCATAACTGATAGTTCTCCACTTATAGCTAATGGTTCTCCTCCACTTACTGGCGCATCAAAATATTTAATCTCTCTTTCACCTAGCACTTTACTAATTTCTAATGACTCATTTGGAGTTAATGAGCTAGTATCTATAACTCCTTTAATATTTATTTTGTTATTATTTAGGATATTATTTTCCCCACTATATAAAACACTTTTGACAATTGCACCATTTGGTAAAGATAAAATTAAATAGTCTACCTCATTTGAGATTGTTTGAATTGTGGAATCTTTAGCACCGTATCTAACAACTTCTTCTATTGACTCTTTATTAATATCATTTACTAATACTTCAATATTCTCTTTCAATAAATTTTTAACCATTGGCTTACCCATAATACCTAAACCTATGAACCCAATTTTCATAATACCCTCTCCTTTGTAAGCGATTACATTATTTATGTATACAATAATACTATAATTGTATACATTTTAAAACCCTAAATTTTATAGTAAACTTATTTCATAACGAGGGGGCATGGTTATGGAAAACTTGAATTTAACTATCTACCAAAGAATCAGAAATGACATCATTGATGGGAATTTAAAGAGAAACGAAAAATTAACAGAATCTAAACTAGCAAAAAAGTATAATGTTAGTAGAACCCCTATCAGAGAAGCTCTAAAACAGTTAGAATTAGAATACTTTGTAAGAGATTCTTACATTTTCACTCCAACAAAAGAAGAATATAGGCAAATTTTTGAAATGAGAATTTTATTAGAAACTTTTGCTATCAAAAAAGCTGGCATTGTTTATACTAAAAAAGATTTTGAGGAACTTAATCAATATACTCAGATAGATATTGATAAGGATGATGAACAAGAAATTATTAGAGTCAATGATCAATTTCATCAAAAAATAATGAAGGCAACTAATAATCAATTCATTCTAGAAACTTATCAAAAATATCGTAGTTTTATATATTTATTTAGCCAAACTGTAATAAATAAGCGTAGACCTAACTTAATTGAAGAACATAAAGAAATAGTCGTAGAACTTGCAAAAGGAAATGTTCAAAATGCTACTAATTTACTTGAAGACCACTTAAAAAAAGACTTAGAATTCAGTCTTTACTACCTTGAATTCAAAAAATAATTTAATATAATTTAAACCCTTCTCATATCATTATTTTGAGAAGGGTTAATAATGGTTAAAATCGTTTGTTATACTATTAATTATTATACTTTCTTTATATAAAATATTATTCTTTTTATTTTAAATTCACTTTAATAGTAATTTTAGTTGTGCTAATATTAAGAAAATTACATCTATTAATCATTTATCTATCTTATCTGAGTTAGATTCATTACAACATTATTGTAACTTTGAACCTCAGATTTTAGATATTAAATGATAAATTGAATTAATTTTAAGGAGTGGTTTTATGGAATGGATTAAATTGATTGGTATTTTAATCATTATCATCGGCTTCATTCTTAAGTTTGATACAATCGCAATTATTTTAATTGCTGCTGTGGTCACTGGTTTAGTTGCCGGTATGGATATCGTTGAAGTACTTTCAACACTTGGAAAAGCCTTTGTAGATCAACGTCTTGTAACTTTATTTATGCTTACACTTCCTATGGTCGGTTTAATTGAGCGTTTTGGTTTGAAGCAACAAGCTTCTAAACTCATTAGTAACGTTAAGAAAATAACAACCGGTCGCCTTCTTACTTTATATTTAATTATTCGTGAAATCGCCGGTGTAGCTTCTATACGTATCGGTGGACACCCTCAATTTGTTCGACCTTTAATTAATCCAATGGTTCAAGGTGCACTTCGAACACGCTTTAATCTTACTGATAAAGACATCGATGAGAAAGATATTGAAAAATTAAAAGCTGAAGCATCTGCTATGGAAAACTATGGTAATTTCTTCGGTCAAAACTTATTTGTTGGTGCTGCAGGCGTCTTGTTAATGGTTGGGACTTTCCAATCTCTAGATATCAAAGTGAATGCAATGAGTTTAGTACTTGCTTCAATTCCTATCGCCATCATCACACTTATCTTAGTTTGGATTAAGAATATTTTACTTGATCGTTACTTTAATAAAAAATATGGACATAATGAGGTGAAAAATCATGAATGAGACAACGTTAAACCATATTTTAGAAATATTTTACATACTTATTGGGCTTCAGTTCCTATATACAGCCTTTCGCGCTTTACGTTCACAAGATAAATCAAAACGTTTAGGTACGGCAGCGTTTTGGACGATTCTAGCTATTTTATTCATAGGCGGGCCTTACATTCCTGACGCAATAAATGGTCTCCTTGTTTTAGCTATGGGTGCGTTAACACTTTTCAGACAAGTTACAATTAAAAATATTATCGATGTCAATGATAAAGAAGTTGAAAAAGGTTCTGCTAAATATGGAAATAAGCTCTTCATTCCAGCAATTGTCCTAGCTGTCGTAGCTGTTGTTGTATCAAACTGGACACCACTTGGTGGTGCAATTGGTTTAGGTATTTCATCAGTTATCGGCTTAATTGCAGCATTACTCATTATCAAACCGAAATTATCTTACACATTATATGATAGTGACCGATTAACACAACAAGTTGGGACAACAGGTATATTGCCACAGTTCTTAGCAGCACTAGGCGTACTCTTTACTGCAAGTGGCGTAGGTCAAGTCATTTCTAAAGGCATTTCATCATTTTTACCTGAGGGTAACCATTTAATTGGTGCCATTGCATATGTGCTAGGTATGGTGCTCTTCACAATGCTTATGGGAAATGCTTTCGCTGCATTTACAGTTATCACAGCGAGTATCGGTATTCCTTTCGTGATTGCTCAAGGTGGAGATCCAATCATAGCAGGTGCACTTGCCATGACTGGTGGTTTCTGTGGAACATTACTTACACCTATGGCAGCAAATTTCAACACATTACCAGTTGCACTACTTGAGATGAAACAAGAATTTGGCGTTATTAAAGCACAAGCACCTATAGCCTTAGCACTTATAGTAATTCACATTGCACTAATGTATTTCTGGGCATTTTAAAAAATTCTAAGGAGGAAATGAATAATGAAAATTTTAGTTACAGCATTTGATCCATTTGGCGGGGAAAAGATTAATCCTGCATTAGAGGCAGTAAAGCAATTAGAGGACATAATTGGTGAACATACCATTTCAAAGTTAGAAATTCCAACCGTCTTTCATGAATCTAAAGACGTCATTGATAAAGAGTTAGCAAATGGCAATTACGATGTGGTCTTGTCTATTGGTCAAGCTGGTGGGCGTTATGATCTGACGCCTGAGCGTGTTGGTATCAACATAGATGATGCACGTATTCCAGATAACAAAGGAAATCAACCAATTGATGTAGCTATTCAAGAAGATGGAGCACCTGCCTATTTCTCAAATCTACCTGTCAAGACGATGACTGAAGCGATTAAAGCAGCTGGCATCCCAGCAAGTTTATCGAATACCGCTGGCACTTTTGTTTGTAATCATGTCTTATATCAATTAGGTTATCTCGCTGATAAATCATACCCTGGCTTGTTATTTGGATTTATTCATGTGCCGTTTATCCCAGAACAAGTGACAGATAAACCTGGGAAACCATCGATGTCTATTGAGACAATAGCGAAAGGTTTAACTGCTGCTATTAAAGCCATTTCTAAAGAAGATGATACTAAAGTTGCATTAGGTGAAACACATTAAGCCTGCGACATAAATAATATAATGGAGCTATTTTGCAAATTCACAGTAGCTGACTGAACTGAAAAGGCGCTTAAATCAAGCTTTTCTCAGTTCTAGTCATCCTTGCGGGGGTGGGACAACGAATTTAAAAGCATTCTGTCCCACTCCCTTATTTTCAAAATTGGAAAACCTCTACGTATCTATTCACAAATTTATCATTTCAAAGAATTTGTATAGGGTGTATCATATAATAATGTCTATTGATGGAAAAATATTTTTTCATAACTAAACTCTATTATAAAAAATAATGATGAATACAATGGAAAGAAGGTAAAACATTGAAAAAGCGCATATGCTATTCGCTCTCTATGTGCGCGATGCTTATGTTAAGTGGTTGTGCTCAACATCACAATGATGACAGTGAGGTAAAAGTCTCGCTCCCTCGTGAATTTAATACAAAACAACTTGATGCACAAGGTTTTGATGCCCCTATGCCTGTATACAATGCCATCTATCAACCGCTTGTGACTTATGGTGAAAATGGCAAGATTGAACCTGGACTTGCTACATCATGGGACGTTTCAGAAGATGGTAAACACTACCTTTTTCACTTGAAGCACAATGTAAAATTTAATGACGGTTCTGAATTTGATGCATCGGCTGTTAAATTTTCGATTGAACGTGCGAAGGCAACAGATACAACAGATCCTATGGAAACGTTAGATAAATTAAAATCTGTCACAATAAAGGACAAACATACCGTTGAGATTGAATTAAAATCGCCATCAAACCAAGTGCTAAATGAGTTGTCTCAAGTTAGACCGCTCCGCATTATGAGTCCACATGCAGTTAAAGACGGCAAGACAACTGGTAAATTTGAGAAAGCAATCGGCACAGGTCCATTTAAAGTTGCAGATTCAACCAATGAAACTGTGAGCTTCAAACCAAATACATATTACCGTAATGGCCATCCCCTTAACTACAATCTAACATTTCAATCGATTGAGGATAGCGATTCAAGACATTTAGCGATTGAGAGTCATTCTATTGATATTACGGGTGGTTCCTTAGGTCAAATGACGCCACAACAAGTAAAAGAGTCGCATAGAAACAAAGCATTATCTGTACATACGTCACCAAGTACAGAAACGCAATTTATGGGATTTAATCCACAGCATAAAATCTTACAAGATAAGACAATGCGTGAGGCAATTAGCAAAGCAATTAATACAGATGACTTATCACCGAATAAGAAATTGAAAGGTCTATTTCAACAACATGTTCAATACGTCAATTCAAATAATCATTCTGACCATGATTACGACCCTTCAACATCTCAGTCACTCATCCGTTCTTTAGGTTACAAGATGAACGATGATGGTTATTTTGAAAAGGACGGCCGTGTACTGTCATTTAAACTCGCACTACAAACCGATGAATTTCCAGAATGGAAGACGAAAGCGGAAATTATGCAACAAGACCTTAAAAAAGTAGGTATTAAACTCGATATTACTATTTTAGATTCACAAACATATTATGAAACATTAACGGTGCGTAAAGATTTTGACCTCATTTATTATCGAACATATACGAATGCATTAATGCCATACAATTTCTTGAATGCACGATTTAAACAAGATGGTACGCGTCCCGGTGTGTTTGCAGACGATGCCACTTTAACATCTATGATTCATCAATTCCCGACGATCATCAATATGCGTGACCGACAACATGCGTTTGATAAGCTATCATCTTATATTGACCGACAATATCTCATTGTCCCAATTTCCTATCCTAATGAGACATTTGTAACCAGTCCTAAAATCAAGCATTTCGAGTTCTCAGGGCAAACAGATGCACCGCTAAATTATGATAAGTTGAAGGTGTCAAATAATGACTAACATCGTAAAACATTTCATCCGACTACTCATTTATTTAATCATTATTTCTTTTGTGCTCTTTCTTCTTTTGGAGAACACAACTGGCAATCCTGCCGTTCAATACTTACAAGAACATGGTGTCGCTCAAATTACACCTGAACGTATCAAAATGGCTCAAGATAAACTCGGTTTAAGCCAGGCAATGCCTGTTCGCTATGTACAATGGTTAGGTAATGTCTTCACAGGCGATCTTGGTACGAGTTTCAGCAATGGTGAACCTGTAACAGAACGTATTTCCCAGGCAATTACACCAACGATTAAACTAATTATTGGTTCAGCTATCATACTGTTTCCTATTAGTTACGTCATCGGTTATCTATGTGGCAATCATCCACGGAAAAAGTGGTCAGTCGTATTAACTCGTATTGCTCAAGTCATAACATCATTACCAGAATATTGGCTAGCTATTATTTTCATTTATTACTTTGGTGTGAAATGGCATCTGTTCCCCTTTGTAGGAAGTAATAGTTGGGAATACTTTGTTCTTCCAATTGTTATACTCGTTCTTGTAGAAGGTAGTCATATGTTGCTATTAAGCAGTCACCTTTTTGAAAGCACCTTACAAAGTCAACCTTTCCAATTAGCCCAATTGCGTCGGTACAAATTAAAAGATCGTATCTACGTACAAGTAAAAGAAATATTAGCGCCACTCATGACGATTACCATTAATAATTTTATTCATTTATTTAGTCGTGTGATCATTTTAGAAGTCATATTTAGTATTTCTGGATTAGGTAAGTTACTCATCAACAGCATTAATTTGCGTGACTATCCTGTGATTTTAGGCATATTAATGATGATTATTACTTTTATAATGGTGCTTAATTTCTTCGGCGATGTTTTACTTGAGAAGAGTGATCCACGTCTAAGATTGTCAAGAAAGTCAGGAGGCCGAATTACATATGAAGATTAAACATTGGATATGGCCTATCGTGGCAGTTATTTTAGTCATACTTGCTACACTGCTCTATGATAAAGCAAATATGATTCATCAATCTGAGGCACTATTGCCACCGAGTCTGCACCACCTTTTAGGTACTGATCATTTAGGTCGTGATTTCTTCACACGCTTATTTGTAGGTAGTATGGTTACACTCGGTTTAACAACGCTTATTATTTTTGGCACCGTTGTATTAGGACTTGTATTAGGGCTAGCAGCTGCACTGATTGGTCGTTGGCTGGATGCGTTATTAATGGCACTTGCCGATATGTTAATTGCCTTACCATCTATTATTATCGCCCTTGTGGTATTAGGTTTTATCAATAACTCAATTATCGGTTTATGCCTAGCCTTGATGATTGGCTGGTTAGGACGCTACTTACGTTACTTTAGAAATTTGGCACGTGATGTACAAACGCAACCATTTGTTAAATTCGCATCTTTGAGTGGCCTTACGAAGACACAAACAACGATACACCACATTGTTCCACACCTAATACGTAACGTAACTGCATTAATCACTGCAGATTTTGGTAAATTAATGCTTAGTATTTCTGGATTAGCTTTTATTGGATTAGGCGTAAAACCGCCGTTGCCCGAATTAGGTGCAATACTCTATGACGGTAAGAGTTACTTTTACTCAGCGCCTTGGTTATTCTTCTTTCCAGGACTATTGTTAGGAGGTTTCGCGCTCATATGTCAAATACTCAATCGTCGATACACACGCTAAACACGTTATTAAAGTTGAACAATGTCTCTGTTTATGATGGACATCAAGTATTATTGAACGATATAGATTTTAATGTCACAGAAGGTAGCTTTCATTGTTTAGTTGGGGAGAGTGGCAGTGGGAAATCTTTACTAGCACGGACGGCTTTGAATATGTGCCCTCCGCATTTAAAATATCAAGGTCAAATCGATATTGATTTAAATAATACGGATGCTATGTTCCAAGATACCAATAGTAATTTCTTCCAAAACGTACGTATCCAAAAGCATTTTGATGCCCTATTTGATGCATTGCATACGCAATGGTCTCGACAGCAACAACATGAATTTGTATACCGCCAATTTAGACATTTAGGTTTAGAACATCCAGAAGCTTTACTTCATGACTATCCTTTTCAATTGAGTGGTGGTATGGCACAACGTATTGCGTTAGTGATGTCAATTGTAAGAGAAGCCAAATTCTTGATTGTAGATGAACCAACTAGCGCATTAGATTTTGACAATCGCAATCACTTAATGAAGTTATTACATCATGTTGTCGAAGCACATCATATGACACTCTTATTTATCACGCATGACTTAAGTTTAGTGATGAATTACGCAACACATATTAGTGTGATGCGTAACGGACAAATAATTGAAAGTGGCAAGGCTGAAGAGATTTTAGCGAACCCTAAACACCCATACACTCAACAATTAATTGAATTGGCACATAGGAGATACCGATATGTTGCAGATTAAATCTTTAAATAAATCATTTTCTGAAAAGCAAATTTTTAAAAACTTTAATTTCGAACTTAAAAATGATGATCATTTAATTATTAGTGGTACAAGTGGGAGCGGTAAGTCGACACTCGCACAAATCATTGCTGGTTTGGATAATCGTTATGAAGGTATCATAAGCTATAAAGAGATGACACTCGGACACGTGTCACGTCACGACTGGATGAAACATATTCAATACGTTCCGCAATATAATGCCAATACATTAGATCCTAAAAAAACTGTTTCATGGGTTTTGAAACAACCTTTAAAGCACTTTAATATTCCTAAACGTCTACATGACGATAAGATTTTAAGTGTCATCGAACAATGTCAACTCGACAAACGTTTATTATCTAAAAAAGTGTGCACTTTGAGTGGCGGACAATTTCAACGCTTGTGGATTGCGAAAGCCCTACTCGTTGAACCTGAGATATTAATTTTGGATGAAGCTACAACGAATCTTGATGTGATCAATGAAGACATCATTATTCAAATGTTACGAAATTTGAATACGTTACAGCTTATTATGATCACACATGATCCTTATTTATTAGACAGCCTTCCTGGTAAACACTTAAAAATCGAGTGTAATTAAGATAAAAAGCAATGCCCACCAAAACTTGGGCATTGCTTTTTATTACGTATATACTATAACTTTAGCGCTTCTCTACCAAAAATAATTTTGAAATGTAGCGAATATATTACCAAGCATGTGTATGATTATCGGTACTTCAAGGCGTTTTATTTTTAAATATGCAGTAAGAAAAATCAAACCTGAAAAGCCGTAAATCAACCATTCTTCTATATTGCTTGGACCGTGCGCCCCAGCAAATAAAATAATGATTAAACATAGGGATTGTAATAGCAACTTCCAATAAGGTTTATGAGGAATTTGAAAGTCTTTTTTCGTATCATGTTGTGCCACCGTTCGCCTCCTAGCATTATTATTTGAATTGTTAATTTTAAGTTAAAATTACTTATTCTTAGCAAGTGACCTATTAAAAATGTCAAATATATGTTACATTCATAATGAAGTATTCATGTTCAAAGTTTACTATTTCTAGACAAAGGTGGGTTTATTATGACGAATCAACAGAATCTGAATACAAATGCTAATGTAACCACTTCCTCAAATGAAGCATTGACATCCAAGGAGCATATACATATTGAAGAACATTGTCCAAAGGGTAATAAGTTTGTGCGTGCCCTCATTTTCATTGGCTGGATGTTACTGATTCAAATTCCGTTAGTTAGTATCATGTTTATCTATAGCTTTTCTATTTATATAGATACATTGACTGGTACATTAGTAACCATCATTTATTTATTAATCGCTGCTATAGTGATATGGCTTGTTAGAGGCTATTATAAACGTCATACGTATGAAGAACCTAAAAAATTCACAGGCAAAGCGATTGCGATTAACATTGGTTGGGCCGTACTTCTTAGAATCATCGTTATAGGTATGTCATATTTAATGTTATTTGCTACAGGTTCGATGCAAACACAAAATGACAAAATGTTATTAGGTGATATGAATGCGGCTAAACCAACACCTGATCAATTAGGGCAAGTCTTTCCGCTCATTATCTTCGTACTTACGATTACATTTGTAGCACCTTATTTAGAAGAACTTGTTTATCGTGGCATCTTCAAAGAAACATTATTTAAACGTACACGATTCTGGTTACCATTCATTTTATCATCCCTTATCTTTGCTTCTCAGCATGGTATTTCAAATTGGGTAGCTGTTCTAATGTATACGATGATGGGCATGATATTCTATCTAGCTTACCATCGTCGTGGTAATGTTAGAGATAGTATGATGGTTCACATGATTCATAACGGTGTGAGTGGCATCATGATTTTAGTAAGTTATTTCATGGTACTTTTTAAACATAAGTGTCTGAAGCTAGTTCTACCATAACAAATAATGTCACTCTTTAATCTTAAATCTTTCTTAATTTAGAAATGATTACTTACACAGTAAAAGCAGGACTTCATCCCGTCGAAGTCCTGCTTATTTTTATTTATCAAATGCAATGGTTTGGATATTTTTCTCTTTTAAAAATTTCTCAATTTTTGCTTGTTCTCGACCATTCGCAATATTTTTATCTTTATTAATATCGAGAATATCTTTTAATGATGCATTTTCATCTAAATTTAACGCACGTTGATTTGTTTGATAAATTGCTATCATATAATTACTTATCTTTTTAGTGTATTGTTCATATTCTTTGTTAGGCATCTGATTAATTTTTATGTAATTGGCAAAGTTTTTTAAATTTCGTTCTTGTAAGTCAACAATATGATTGAATTTTTGCTCTTTCTTTTTAGATAATTTTTCGTCAGAGTCTAACTTGTCCTCGTATGGCTCTCTAGCATCTGTTAGTTTTCTATCGGTATCTAAATAGGTTTTAATATCTTTTTTGATCGTACCCTCAGAAATCTTCTGATTTTTGGTTGTTTTTTCAAAAATATGTTTCGGTATCTTATGATTATGTTTAGAACTATTGTGTGACTGCTTATTATCTGAAGATGTATCTTTAGAATCTTTCTCATCCGATGATGACGAACATCCTACTAATGAAAGGGTTAATACTAATGTTGAAATGAATAATATAAACTTTTTCATATCAAATCTCCTTTTTTATTTATCAGTATTAAATATATTCACAGTCAGAGTATATCGTACAAAATTATATAAATTAACAGAATTGAAAACTTAAATGATACAACCTTTATATTCTAAAAATTCTGATAAATGGTATTATAAAGATATTATATTGTGGGGGTGACCTAAAATGAAGCGAAATTACTATTTACTGTTATTATTTACCTTAATAAGCATTATTGGCAGTGAACTATTCATCTTTGCCCTGTCATTTAAATTACTCTATGACTACAAAAGTCCACTTTATTTCACAACTTACCTTGTTACTTTAGTCATTATAGAGGTCTTATGCGCACCTTTAATAGGTAAATTAGTTGATCATTATACTAAAAAGAAACTCGTAATAATAGGACAAATAATTAATTTATGTATTATTCCAATTTTTATTGTATTTAATCATTTATTAGACAATATTATAACTATTTTTATATTGCTGATTATTCTTACGATAACAGATATTATTGTAGGATTAACATTCACAAGTGGTCTAGTCGGAATAGTTGGGGACACTTTATTAGAAAAAGCTGTTTCAAATCGTGAAGCAATCATTAGAATGGTTTCCATTGTAGCACCTATTCTTGGTGGAACGATTTATGCGTTTATTCATTTATCGGATTTCTTAATTATTATGATAATAACTGAACTATTATCATTGGTACTTTTTTTATTCATCAAATTCAATCATGAACAAACATCTGAAAAGAATAAAGAAACTATTGAAGAAAACCAAATGACAGAAACAGGGATTCTTAAATTTATCAAACCACATAAAGACCTCATTGTCTTACTAAGTATTGGAGTTATTTCTAATTTCTTTTTGGCTTTTAGTAATGTTGGTATTTCGACTAGTTTTGCTCAATATTTTCATATGGATTCTAAATCATTAGGGCTAATAGAATCGATTACGACTATATCAATGTTTCTAATGGCAATTGTCTATCCTTATATTAAATTTATAAAAAGTACGTTTGATAGAAACATCATTGGATCATTGATTCTTGGTATAAGTATGGGTATATTATCTGTTCCTTTTATAGTACATTTTAATCCGAGTTTTATACTTATTATTTATAGCGTTTCACGTTTTTTAACTGGCGTAGGAATCCAATTTATGAATATTTCAGCTATGATATATTTACAAAAAGTTATTCCAGAAAATTATAAAGGTCGATACTTCGGTTTAATGACGAGTGTTGTTCAAAGCGTTGCACCAATTGGATATTTACTTGCCGGTGTATTGTTTAATATCTCTAATATTTTTTATCCAATTTTATTTAGCAGTATTCTGTGTGCTTCTATACTAATTAGTATGCTCTTGAAGTTGAATAAAAAATATGAACGTTCAGTATAAATAACTAAAAGCCTGGGACATAAATAATATAATGAAGCTATTTAGCAAATTCGCAGTAGCTGACTGAACTGAAAAGGCGCTTAAATCAAGCTTTTCTCAGTTCTAGTCATCCTTGCGGGGGTGGGCGGGGCCCCAACACAAAGAAATCACGAAAGTGATTTTACAAGCTAAGCAAGTTGGGAGTCGGGACCCCAGCAAAGAGAACTTCATCAAGAAATTCTACAAGCAAAGCAAGCTGGGAGTGGACGACGAATTTAAAAGAATTCTGCCCACTCCCTTATGCTTGCTTTCGCTTAATTGTTAGTAAAATTAAAATCATGCATACATATCCAGCGATGGATATCACTGATGCTTCATAACCAAATTGATTGCCTGTGATTGCTATGTTCTTAGTATGTACGACATACTGCCATATGCTATACTGGCTTTCCTTTTCAGTGATGAATACAATTTGGGATAAATTCCAGCAAAAATGTAATGTAATGCTTGCCCAAATGGTATTGAATGTATAAGTTGCTAAACCAAACATCATACCTACTAATGAACCACTAATTAATAATAAGAAGAAACTAGTTACATTTAGTCCACCGTTTAACAAATGAATGGCACCAAAAAAGATTGCCGTGGAAATAATGGCAACGTTGATATTCGTCTTCTTCTCAACATACACCATCAAGAAACCTCTGCATACCATTTCTTCAACGATTGCGCCACCAATGGCTGTTACAAAGATAGACCAGAAAAACGTGTGCAATGTATCATTCAAAGTACTAAAATGATGTACGATGAAATCACCTGGTACAAAGATGAAATATACCGCATAAACTGTTACTGGTAAACCTATACCTAATACCACATAGATGATATTAAATTTAGGTTTCGTGATGCGATATGCTTTTAAATTATCTTTAAATACACGCATGATGAATAATCGAACAACGAGAAATGCAAAGATAACATATAATAACCCTTGTAGAATAGCGTCTATACCTAAAAATGGAATTAAGTCACTGAAGATGGATGCAATGCGTAATGCTCATGATTAGTAGTGCTAGAATAAACATACCTATAATCTTTAATAATTTCATGATGATACCTCTATTTGTTTTATAGTTCATTTTTATCTTAGCATAACTCTAGAGGCATAAAATACGAGTCGAACAAAAACTTGTGTCCAACTCGCAACAAAATATTATTTTTTCTCTACTACTTTAGAAATATATGTTGATGGTTTATCTTTATCGAAGATTGTTAATCCAGTAATATCTTTCGCATTTTTAGCTGGTACAACCAGACTTACTAAGTAGCCAAAGACGAAGGCCACGACGAAAGAAATAATTGATACATAGAATGGTGAGTTTCCGCCTCCGACACCATTGAGTAAGTATGCGATCACTACGCCTGTAACTAAACCTACTAAGACGCCAAATGTGTTGGCACGCTTCGTAAAGATACCTACTGCAAAGATACCAGCCAGTGGTACACCAAATAATCCAGTGATTAATAAGAATAAATCCCATAAGTTATTTGAATCAGCAGCAATTAAGTATATTGAAATACCATAACTTAATAAGCCTGCCACAACAATGACTAATCGTGCGAAGTTAACTTCTGCTTTGTCTGCCCCTTTTCCAAAGAAACGGTGTTTAATATCTTCTGAAATACATGCTGAAATTGAGTTCAAGCTTGATGAAATCGTTGATTGTGCAGCTGCAAATATAGCAGCAATCAATAACCCACCTACAAATGGTGGCATTTCAGTTAGAATAAAGTACGGCACGATTGATGATGTATTGAATCCTTTAGGTAAGACTTGTTCATGTTGATAGAATGAATACATCATTGTTCCCATACCATAGAAGATAGGTGCAGAGATTAACGCTAATACACCATTGGTCCATAATGATTTCTTCGTTTCGTCCATTGAATCTGATGCTTGATAACGTTGAACAACATCTTGACTCGCAGTATATTGGTGTAAGTTGTTAAAGATATTTCCAAGGAAAATGATTGGAATCGCAGCCGCTGCTGAATTCAATTTCCAGTTATCTGCACTAATAATTTTCTTGTTGGCGATTGCGTCACTGACAATGGTGCCGAAACCACCTTTGATTTCAAAAGCACCGATGATAATAATCAATAATGCCCCGCCAAGTAAGATAACGCCTTGAATAAAGTCACTCCATACAACGCCCTCGAATCCACCTAAAAACGTATAAAGAATACATAAAATCCCTACTAAACTAGCTACGATATATGGATTCATATCAGATACTGCTGTAATGGCTAGTGTCGGTAAATAAATTACGATAGCGATGCGTCCCAAATGAAAGATAACAAATAATAATGATCCAATGACACGAATACTTGGACCAAATCGTGCTTCTAAATATTCGTACGCTGATGTTACACGTAACTTTTTAAAGAATGGTACATAAAAAGCAATTAAAATTGGAATAATTGCGACAATCGCAATATTACCAGCTATGTATGCCCAATCCGTTAAAAATGCTTTTTCTGGTGTAGACATAAAGGTAATGGCACTTAATGTTGTCGCATAAATCGAGAAACCAATGGCCCATGAAGGTAAGCGACCACTTGCCGTGAAGAAACTATCCGTATCTTTACCAGCTCTTTTAGTAAAGTACGCTCCAATTAATAACATAATGACTAGATAACCAATAACAGCTACCCAATTCCATGCCCCAAAACCTACTTGATGCATAATCAACACCCCTTGTGCTTCATATTCTGTTGTTAAATCGTCTCAGTTTGCTTATAAATCATATTGCTTAATTAAAGTGTCTAATGCGTCACGATGTGTTTCATCAAATGGTTTGAATGGACGTTTAGGTAAGCCGCCATCGATACCACGAGACTTTAATATTTCTTTTAATGTTGGATAAATGCCCATACCTAATACTGTTTCAATGATGTCATTTGAATCGTGTTGTATTTGATAGGCTTCAGCAATTTTACCTTCACGTGCTAAATCAAAAATTTGTCGTGCACGGCGACCATTCACATTGTATGTAGAACCAATCGCCCCATCGACACCTGAGATTGTGGCTTGAACTAACATTTCATCAAATCCTGATAATATGAGCTTATTAGGGAATGCTTTACGAATTCGTTCTAATAAGAAGAAATTGGGTGCAGTGTATTTCACGCCAACAACTTTCTCATGGTTAAATAGCTCGCCAAATTGTTCAATACTAATATTGACACCTGTTAAATCAGGGATTGCATAAATAATCATATTGTTTTGCGTTGCTTCGATAATATCGAAATAGTATTGCTTAATTTCTTCAAATGAGAATGGATAATAGAATGGTGTAACTGCTGATAATGCATCATAACCTAATTCAGTTGCATATTTCCCTAGTTCAATCGCTTCATTTAGATCTAATGAGCCAATTTGCGCGATTAAGTTCACATCGTCTCCAACAGTTTCTTTCACAACTCTAAAGATTTGTTTCTTTTGTTCTTTACTAATTAAGAAATTTTCTCCAGAACTACCATTCACATATAAGCCATCAAGTTTTTCAGTTTCAATCGCATTTTTGGCGATTTGTTTGAGCCCTTCTTCTTTGACTTGACCATGTTCATCAAATGGTACAAGTAATGCGGCATATAAACCTTTTAATTTATCTTCCATGTCACGTTCCTCCAAACCAATTTTTATTCAAATTCATTTTTATAAACTTTGAGATAAATTCAATTACAATAAATTTCTATTTACACTTCGAATTGTAAACGCTATCATTTTCTTAAACAACTACTTTTGAAAAGATTTAACAAAATATTCTAAAATTAGTGAAAATATTTTTCAAAAGGAGGGATGACGCTTACTTCGATTTGAAGTGTCGTTATAATAAAGACGAATAAGGAGGTACCTCAATGTATAAAATAGCTGTAGATATAGGTGGAACAAATATTAAAGTAGCAGTCATTAATGATGATTTAGAAATGATTGATTATCAAAAGATTAAAACGCCAGATAATATAAATGTACGTATAGTAGATAAAGTGTATGAATTGGTAGAAGGGTTTATGAGCCAATATCAACTTAACAATCCATTTATTGGTATTTCAAGTGCCGGCGTCGTTGATTCGGATTTAGGTCAGATTATTTATACCGGTCCGACCATTCCAAATTACGACGGTACGCAATTCTTCGAGGTCTTTAAAGATTTATCGTCTGATATCGCTGTCTATAATGATGTGGATGCTGCATTATTAGGGGAACTCAAACTCCACCATTATGAAGAGGATAATATTTTTTGTTTAACTTTAGGCACTGGTATCGGGGGTGCATTTTATAATTCAACGCTTGGTATATATCAAGGGTCACGTCATCGCGCAAATGAAATTGGTTATTTACTGTATCGACAAGAAGATGGTAAAACATTCGAGCAACGTGCCTCAACTTCTGCACTTAAAGCCCTAATGACGGTAAATCAGTTTGAACACGGCACCGACGTACCTAAGTTATTTGATTTAGCTGAAAAGAATCATCAAGATGCCATTCTCATTCTTGATCAATGGAGTCATTATGTTGCTGAAGGTATCGCACAAATTCAAATTATGTATGATCCAAGCCTTATTCTGATAGGTGGCGGTATTTCATCTCAAGGTAACACATTACTTAAATACATCGAACCTAAAATCCATCACTATCTACCTTCTGATTACGGCATTGCTAAGATACAAACCACTCAAACAGAAAACCATGCCGCATTATTTGGTGCAATCACTCAACTATAAGGCTATAGCGTTAGGGGAGCGGGACAGAATTCGATGCATTCACATTGAATTCGTCGTCCCACGCCCCCTTTTTCATTCTTTCTCATCACCTAAAATGACATGACGCGTTTGTTGATACACGTGATGCATATGTGTGTCATTAAGTAGTATATAGCTGACTAAATCTAATAAAAAATGTGTCGCGATTTGTGAATTAATAAATTTCGAATCATTGTTGCTGGATTGTGCAGTCGTAATTAATACTAAATCTGCATTCTTAGTGAGCGTACTTCCTTCAAAGTTGGTTATCACAACCACATAGGCACCTTGTTTTTGTGCAATCTTCGCAGCTTCAATTAACTCTAACGTTTCACCACTATTTGAAATAGCGACAAACATATCTCTCGATGACAATAGCGATGCAGAAATCTTCATTTGATGTGCATCTGTCGACACAGATCCTTTAATACCCATGCGCATCGTTCGATAATAAAATTCACTTGCCGTTAATCCTGAACTTCCTAATCCCGCGAAATTGACTTGGCGACATGTCTTCAAATTATGTGCTAAACGCTTAATCTTTTCCTCGGAAATAAATTCACCCGTTTGTTGAATAATATTTTGATGATAACGATGAATCAGTTGAACAAGTGGCGCATTTTCAACTACTTTTTCTGATTTTTCATGTTGCAAATTAAATTTCATATCTTGAAAGTTGGCATAGTTCAATTTCCCACTAAATCTTGTGATTGTAGCTGGTGATGTCCCTATGGCATAGGCTAAAGAATTAATCGTTGAGAAATTTTCATCAAGTTCATGTGTTTGTATGTAGTCGATGATTTTTTTATCCATTTTCGTTAACAAATGACGGCTTCGTTGAATACGATTTTCAAATTTCATTACATCACCTCGTAATTAAGTTAGTTAAACTGTAGTATATTTGAAAATATTTTTCAAATGTGGTTTATAAATTGATAAATATTTTCTTAATGTTATGATATGAATGAATAAACGAATCAATTACAATGCTATTTCTATTTACAATTTTGAAAAGACGGAGCGTGTTTAAAAATGTTACCAAACGGATTAATCGTGTCATGTCAGGCGTTACCTGACGAACCATTGCACTCATCATTTATTATGTCAAAAATGGCGCTTGCCGCTTATCAAGGTGGTGCAGTTGGAATTCGTGCTAATACGAAAGAAGATATTTTAGCGATTCGAGAAGAAGTATCACTACCGGTTATCGGAATTGTAAAACGAGATTATGAGGGTTCAAATGTATTTATTACCGCAACTTCTAAAGAGGTTGACGAATTAATCGAAAGTGGTTGCGAGGTAATCGCTTTAGATGCCACTACCCAATCGCGTCCTAAGGAGTCACTTGAGGCATTAGTTCAATACATTCGAGAGAAAGCACCTCATGTTGAAATTATGGCTGATATTTCAACAGTTGAAGAAGCCATTAATGCAGATCATTTAAACTTTGATTACATTGGCACAACATTACGAGGGTATACGTCTTATACAAAGGGACACATTCTCTTTGAGAATGATTTTGAATTCTTGAAAGAAGTATTGCAAAAGGTTAATGCCAAAGTGATTGCTGAAGGAAATGTCATTACCCCTGAAATGTATAAAAAGGTAAGCGATTTAGGCGTACATTGCACGGTTGTTGGCGGTGCAATTACACGTCCTAAACAAATCACTGAACGTTTTATAGAAGCTGTCCAACAGAAATAACATCTTAATTTGGAGGCATAAATCATGAAAATAACAAACTTAGTAGACAAAAAACTGGCGAGTGATTATGTTGCCATTGAACTATTGAAACTGACTAAAGACAAACCTGATGCGATATTGGGCCTTGCTACTGGTGGCACGATGACGGATGTCTATCCCCGCTTTTCAGAATTGCTATCAGCCAATCACGTTGATTTAGCAAATGTTCAAACGTTCAATTTAGATGAATATGTAGGTTTAGAACCTTCGCATGCTCAAAGTTATCATACGTATATGCATCAATTATTATTTGATCATAATGATAGTTGGAATGAAGATCACATTCATATCCCTCAAGGGCATGTTGATCATTTAGAGGAGGAAGCACGACGTTACGAAGCGCGCTTGAAGCAAATAGGTCAACCAGACATCCAATTATTAGGTATTGGTGAAAATGGCCATATCGGTTTTAATGAGCCAGGCACATCTTTTGAAAGTGAAACACGTGTCGTTGATTTAACCGAATCAACGATTAATGCCAACAGTGTGCATTTTGATCATATTGATGATGTACCTAAACAAGCTGTATCAATGGGATTAAATTCCATCATGCGTGCGAAACGAATCATACTCTTAGCATTTGGTGAACGTAAACGTGATGCGATTCATCAATTATTAAACAGTGAACCCACTGAGTCATTACCTGCATCGATCCTACATCAACATCCTAATGTAGAAATCATTGTTGATGACACGATTTTCAAACAGTTATAGTATCTTATCCTAAATAATACAAAAAAAGAAAGTGGAGATTACAATCCACTTTCTTTTTTTATGAATGTTTAAATAATTTTAAAATTAAATACATAATAATGCTGATAATCGCAATAATTGAGAAAGTAATTAAGAATATTAACTCTGTTTGATGGAATTCAAACGCTAAAGTAAAATGATTAAAACTTTTGAATGTGCTATATACAATAAAATTAAGTACGATTACTGCAAGTAATGCAATAATTGATAGCCATGTTAACCAACTAAAGAAATGTTTAGCATTTGGGAATCTAAAATCATTATTCATGGTTAGGACACCTCTTTTCCGTCGCTTGTGTTTCGTATCAAAACATTTACTACATATATACACTTGTATGCATATTTTTAAACGCGGAAAAGAGATAATCCCAATTGAATACATTTTTTAATATTGATGTACAACGCCCGATTTGATTGTTTTGTCAATACGAATCGTATCATCTACCACTACGATATCCGCATCTTTGCCGATTGCTAAGCTACCTTTATGCGCATCGATGTTCAATGCAATCGCTTGATTCAAGCTTGTCACACGCCATAAATTTTCTAATGAATCGTGTGTATAATGAATTAAATTATGCAAACCATCATTCATTTTAAGAATACTACCTGCTAAGGCACCACTTGCTAGGCGGGCTTCTTTACCTTTAACGATAACGTTCTGTCCACCCAAATCATATTCCCCATCTTCCATGCCTTTCGCACGCATAGCATCAGTAATGAGATACATATGTTCATTTCCTTTTTGCTTATATGCAATATGCACAGCAGCCGGATGTGAATGAATACCATCCACAATAATTTCAGTATTTAATTGATCATTCGTCCACGCTGCACCAAAGACACCAGGATTGCGATGTTCGAATGGTGTAGCTGCATTATATAGATGTGTGACGTGCTTAGCACCATGTTCCACCGCTTCATTCGCTTCATCAAAAGTGGCTACCGTATGCCCCATTGAGAAGATAATATCATCATGTAATTGATTAAGCGTATCATGGGCACCTTCAACTTCTGGTGCAAATGTAATAATTTTGATTTGATGATTAGCCACATCTTGGAAATGTTGAATTTTCGACGCTGATGGACGTTGCACATATTTAGGATTTTGTGCACCAACTTTATGTTCTGAAATAAATGGTCCTTCTAAATGAATGCCGCCTACTTCCGCTGCTTCTCCTTGTTGTTGATCTGCTTGATATGCCACGATATTTTTCAATGCTTTTTCAATGTTGGCATCCGATTGTGTCATCGTTGTTGCTAAGAATGTAGTTGTGCCCTCTGATAACAATTGTTCTGCCAAATGTTTCAAACCATCGTAAGACGCATCCATGGCATCCTCACCATAGCCGCCATGAATATGAATATCAATGAACCCAGGCAATACATTTTGACCTTTCACATCTATTTGTTCTAATTCGCCAGTATACGTTCCTTGCTGAATATCACTGATTTTGCCATCTTCTACGACAAGATATCCATTTTCAATAACTTGTTGTTCTGTGTAAATTTTACCGTTCGTAATGACATAGTTTGTCGACATGATATACCTTCTTTTCTATTGAATTCTTCAAATTTTCATCTCAATTATAGCATTTCATTAGATAGTATTTAGCCAAATTTCTCTTTTGGAAAAAGTTTTCAAAATAGCGCAGTATGACTTATGAATCGTTATATTTCATAAAATTTGAATTTTGAAAATATTTACTATTATCGGTATACTCAAAATAAATAAATTATAAAGGATGACTTAATTGAACAATGAATGACAAGCGACAGAAAAACAATTATTTAGTATACACGGTATCCGTAGCCATCATTATACTTATAACTGCAATGGCTGGCTTCTTTCCTAAAGCTTTTGGAAATCATGCACAGCATATTTATGACTTTATTTCTAATTCATTTGGTTGGTTATTTTTACTTATCATATTCATTTTAGACATCTTTTTAATCTCTTTAGCAATTTCTCGTTATGGTCGCTTCAAATTAGGGCGTGATGATGAAGAACCAGAATTTTCATTCTTATCATGGTTAGGTATGTTATTTTCGGCTGGACTTGGTGTTGGTATCGTATTCTGGGGTGTTGCTGAACCACTCACACATTATCTCCATTCACCTTTTCCAAAAGACGTGCCGAATGCATCGGCAGAATCTGCTCGTGTAGCTATGGGTTACACTTTCTTCCATTGGGGCATTTCACAATGGTCTATATTCGCCATGGCGGGACTGATCGTGGCGTATTTTCAATTTCGTAAAAAGCGAGACGGGTTAATTTCTACAGCAATGGAACCTGTCTTCGGACAAGCTTATAAACGTCCATTTCGAAATATCATTGATATCTTAGCAATTATAGCTACAGTCATGGGTATCGCCACTTCTATCGGTCTTGGAATTATGCAAATTAGTGGTGGTCTTAACCATGTCTTTCATGTACCCAACAATAACGTTACAAAAATAGCTATCACAGTACTCATGGTGTGTATATTCTTAGGTTCTGCGGTAACTGGATTAAATCGTGGCGTGAAATGGCTAAGCAACATCAATATTATTTTAGGTGCAATCTTATTATTATTTATGCTGATTGTTGGGGATTTAAAATTCATCTTTGAATCCTACACGTTAGCCATTGGCGATTATATCAGACATTTTGTTGAATATAGTTTGCGTATCAATCCCTATTCTGGTAATAATGCATGGATTCAACAATGGACTGTCTTTTACTGGGCATGGGTTATCTCATGGTCACCATTTATCGGTGGTTTCGTTGCGCGTGTATCTCGTGGACGCACCATTCGTGAGTTTATTATGTGTGTCTTAATCGTACCGCCACTCATTTCATTTGTATGGATTGCTGGCTTTGGTGGTATGGCAGTGAAAGTTGCAATGGGTGGCGATAATATTGCGCAATTAGTTGATAAAGATTACACCGTTGCATTATTTGAATTATTATCTAAATTTCCATTGGCTGATATAACGAGCATTCTTGCCGTCGTCTTAATATTCTTACTCATAGTGACAAGTGCCGACTCAACGACACATATTGTTGCTGGCATGGCAACGGGAGGTAGTGAGAATCCTAAGGTTAAGCACAAAGTGGTTTGGGGATTACTCATTGGTGCAATCTCGGTAGCAATGACGATTGCAGGTGGGTTAACAAGCTTACAAACTGCCTCTGTTGTAACAGGATTACCGTTCTCTATCATTCTATTATTAATGACGCTCTCAATTATGCGCGCACTCCGTAGAGAACATACGAAGCACTTCCAAATGTCTTATATCAATGATGACAAAGACTATTCTATCCCATTGGAACAACGTGAACAGCTTAGTGAGTCTAATGAAAAGGCGGATCATAATGAGAAACAATCATAATCATATGGACCAGTACTATCATTTATTACCACTCATTGGGCTAATCATAAGTATATTTTTGTTTATATTGTTTTTTGTCATTTATCGTGTAAGTGATAATTGGATCGTCGTTAGTTTATATTGTTTATTACCATTATTTGTTAATAGTTCTATCACTTTAGTCTATAACTATTTCAATAAATAAACTGTATCTTCTTTCTTGTCATATGTGTAATTTTAAAATATTGTAGTAATATGCACTTTCAATTATAAAGGGGAAACAAGGGGGATTTAACATGAATTACAAACAAGCATCACCTGAAGTCTTGCGCCAATTGATTCGTAAAGGAGAACTTGTCGGTCACACAAGTGGTATGACTGAGGGCTACATTCAAGCAAATGTAGTCATATTGCCATCGAAATACGCTTATGATTTTTTAAAATTTTGTTTTAGAAATCCTAAGACGTGTCCACTATTAGATGTCTCGGAAGTTGGTGCACATTCGTTTCCATATTATGGACGTAACGCAGATATTCGCACTGACGTTCCGAAATACCGCATTTATGAACATGGCCAGTTGATTAAAGAAGTCGATGATATCACAGAGTTGTATACCGAAGATATGGTTAGCTTTCTAATTGGTTGTAGTTTCACCTTCGAACATGCCATGTTGGAAGCTGGCTTACCTGTTCGACACATTGAAGAAGGTCATAACGTCCCAATGTATCGTACGCATATTCCTGCCGAATCAAGTGGCTATTTTAAAGGTAATATTACAGTGAGCATGCGTCCAATGACAATGACACAAGCGATTAAAGCAACTGAAATCACATCACACTTTAAGAATGTCCATGGCACGCCAATCCATATTGGCACACCAGAAGAACTGGGTATCACGGATATTAATAAGCCTGATTATGGAGAGGCTGTCACGATCAAACCAAATGAAGTCCCTGTCTTCTGGGGGTGTGGCGTGACACCACAGTCCGTTGCGCTTGATGCCAAACCTGAGTTAATGATTACACACTCACCCGGACACATGTTTATTACAGATATTAAAGATAGCGAATTAAATGATTAAATTTAAAAAGGAGATATTCAGCTAAACGTTTTGCTGAGATATCTCCTTTTATGTATGCTTATCCAATGTGTATTAACAGTTGATACATAAGTGTCCCGGCATAGTTCCCAATGACATAACCTAATGTGCCTATAATTAATATTGGACCAACAAGCCCTTGCCATCCTTTACTAATTGCTAATGCTGCTGCCGTCGTTGGACCACCTGCTGTCGCATTACTCGCTAACAATATTTCTTCAATCTTGAAGTTAAATAATTTCCCTACAATTAAACTTAAACCTAAATTGAAAATTAAAATAATCATCACAAAGACAAATAACAATGGCGCCGTTTTTATAATCATCATAAATGAAGCCGGCGTTCCGATAACGACAAAGAATATATAAATAATGAACGTCCCAATTTCTGAAGAACCGGCTAATTTATCAAAGAAATCTCCCCAAATAGCCACCGCTAATAACGTCAGTGTCGTCAATAACAAATACTGATCTCCAAAGAAAGAAACAAGGATAGTTAGTAGAACATTAGACTGCGGTATCACATGTTGAATTACCTCAGATAATTTAAAACTAATAGCGACTAATGCGACTGCAATCGCCACTGAAAGTGCAATATCTAATAGTTGAATTTGCTTCGGTTTCCAATAGGATTGTTGCGTTTCTGGTGTTGACGCCGTTTGGTAATCCGTCTTGAACCATTTCTTTATAATAGGCAATGACGGTATAGCAATTAATAACATAAAGTAAAGCGCCATCACACTATTATCCGCTACAACTGTAGATGAAATCATATCACTTGGTGTTTTAAATTTGGTACTTAAAGCTGCAAAGTTTACACCACCGCCGATATAGCTACCTGTCATCATCGCGCCAATCTTAGCTAAGTATGGAATCCATTGATGAAGCACAATAAATCCTACTGTGGTTCCCATTAATGTCCCAACAGACGCAATTAAGAAAATATATAATAATCGACGACTTTCTTTCCAAATCTTTAAAATGTTCGAACTGAACAATAATAAAGGAATTGAAATAGGTACGGCATAATCCCATACCGTATCATACACCGGTGATTCAGTTGGAATCACTTTAAAATTAGATAATACCATCGCACCTACCAAGGCTATAATAGTTCCTGAAATCGTGCTCGCCCATTGATACTTTTGTTCTAAGACAATACTGACTGTCGCCCAAACAATAATAATTGCCCACAATATCCATGTATCATCTTTCGCGATCAACGTCCCTATAGTTAACATGATGTCATCCCCTTTCTTTGAATAACATTTTATCCCATACACATCTAAAATTCGATAGCCTATGCGTTTTTTTAACTTAATATTTCATTGATAATCATTCTCAACAAAATGCAAAAACACGCTGTACATTACTTAAAAATAAGTCTATTCTATGTATGAAAATGTTCGAAAGTTGGAAAGAAGGTTTCGAGATGAATCACTCTGTTAAATATAAGAAATTCATATTACCCCTTGTCATCGGCATACTTATCGCTGTGCTTGCCCCCTTCAGACCCGAATCACTCAGTCTGGATGCATGGCTTATGTTTGCTATATTCGTAGGTACCATTATCGGTTGTATCACCCAACCGATGACGATTGGTGCCGTATCAATTATAGGATTCACGTTAACTATATTAGTTGGCGTTATCGATACTAAGACAGCGGTTCAAGGCTTCGGTAATCCAAGTATTTGGTTGATTGCAATGGCATTCTTTATCTCTAGAGGGTTTGTTAAGACTGGACTAGGTCGACGTATCGCACTTCAGTTTATAAGACTATTTGGTAAAAAGACACTTGGTCTGGCATACTCACTCGTCGGTGTAGATTTAATATTGGCGCCAGCAACACCTAGTAATACTGCCCGTGCTGGTGGTATTATGTTCCCAATCATTCAGTCCCTATCTAAATCATTTGGTTCTGACCCAAAACAAGGCACCGAACGTAAGGTGGGCTCATTTTTAATCTTTACCGAATTTCACGGCAATCTTATTACTGCAGCCATGTTCTTAACAGCAATGGCCGGTAATCCACTCGCTCAAAATTTAGCAGAGAAAACCGCGCATGTTCACTTAACTTGGATGAACTGGTTCTTAGCAGGAGTTGTACCTGGAATTGTGTCACTGATTGTCATACCTTACATTATTTATAAACTCTATCCGCCAACAGTGAAAGAGACACCGGATGCGAAACATTGGGCTGAAAATGAATTAGCAGCAATGGGTTCAATTGCTAAAGCTGAAAAATTTATGATTGGTGTATTTATCATCGCCTTACTACTCTGGGTCATCGGCAGCTTTATTGGTGTAGATGCAACATTAACTGCATTTATTGCATTATCTTTATTGCTTATCACAGGTGTATTAGATTGGAAAGATATCTTAAATGAAACGGGTGCTTGGAATACATTAGTTTGGTTCTCAGTGCTAGTTATGATGGCAGATCAACTCAATCAATTAGGCTTTATTCCATGGTTAAGCCATACTATCGCAACAAGCTTAGGTGTACTCAGTTGGCCAGTCGTTCTTGTCATACTCATTATCTTTTACTTCTATTCACATTACCTATTTGCCAGTTCAACCGCTCACGTCAGTGCCATGTACGCTGCATTGCTTGGCGTAGCCGTTGCCGCAGGTGCACCACCATTATTCAGTGCATTAATGCTTGGCTTCTTTGGAAATTTAATGGCCTCTACAACACACTACAGTAGCGGTCCAGCACCTATCCTTTATGCCGCTGGTTATGTCACTCAGAAACGTTGGTGGCTGATGAACCTTGTTTTAGGCGTTGTGTACTTTGTCATCTGGCTCGGTTTAGGCTCACTATGGATGAAATTGATAGGATTGATGTAACTATATTAAGGAGAGAAACAGTGAATTCTGTTTCCCTCCTTTTTTGTTCTTTATTCCTTTATATTTATCTCTGCCTTAGTCAATACTATTGAACAAATAAAGACTTTTACTTACATATCTTTTCTATTGCCAAATATTTCAATGCGTATTATAATTTATAAAAACATTATATTATAACAAAAGGAGATGATACTATGATTCCTGAAGAAAGAAGTTCATATACTTTAACTGAAGAAGAAGCTATCATATTTGCAACTGCAAAGTTTAAGCCTTTTCATAACCGACTTGAAGAAGATACACCACAACCAAATCCATTTAAAAAACTAGTAGAAAATGAAAAAGATAAACCATCAACTTTGTAATATCTTTGAACTTACTAACTATGAGATGGAAGATGAATTTCTTCTCAAACTTATCCGACGAAATATAAGTAAATTTAAAACTTCTTCAAACCCTTCTATTGCATCTTACTTGCAAGACAAAGCTCTTTCTTTAAATAAACAAAATTCAATCCGCACGTATTTAATAATTGATTCCGATACTTCAGAACTCATCGGATATTTTTGTTTAAAAATAGTCATCATAAAATTTGAAATTAATGTAAGTAAAAATATTAAAAAGAAAATTTCTTCTGATGCTATGAAAAACAATGAATTTCCATCTTTATTAATTACGAAACTCGCTAGAAACGACCAATATAAAGGTTTAGTTTCAGGGAAAACAATTTTAAAATATGCATTCTCAATAGCTTATGATATTTATAAAAAAACTGCATTGAAACATGTTTGCGTTGACTGGTACGATCATTTCAAACTAGATAAATTTTATTGTGAAGATTGTGGCTTTAAAATATTTCAATATAAAGTTACTGATAAAGGTAAACTTGTTTCGGCCTTCTATAAATTTGAGTAATCGAAAAAATTCATTTCATATGATCTCCACCAATAAGCTATATCTTTTTCTTTCTCCTCTTGCATGAAATATATAAATTGTTTATGTTTAAAATAAATGATACTTCTTGTAATTCTTTAAAAGTAGGTGCGCAGTATGTATACACATAAAATTGGGCATGTCTTATCACCAAAATTAAAAAACATTGTTGATGTAGACGATCCTAACAAACAGTTAGGAACCATTAAACGTTTTGAAGTATATGGCTATGAATATCTATTCATTGAGGATATGCGTCTTTTTTTCAAAGCAAGATGGCGTATTTTTGACAATGAACAACGCTTAGTATTCAAAGGGCGTCGCAAATTTCCATTTATCACCAAAAATTATATCGTTAATTATTTTGAATCGGAACCGCAAGTAACGCATGATATAACCATCCACCAAAAATTATTTCCCGAGAAAACAGACTATCCTTATTTTTATTTTAACGATGAACTTTATACTCTAAGATATGATTTTTTTGGATGGAGCACGATTGTAAACGAAGATACCGGCACTACAATAGCAAGTTGGAAGTTAATAAGAGAACCAAATAAGCAAGTATATTTTGAGTTATTAGATCCCACTATGGCGCAACATCAATTATTATTTTTAGGTATCTTCAATACTATTTTTGAATATTAATGATTTTGTGTTTTAATGTTAAAAACCACACGTTTTTTTACCTTAAAATTCAAAACGTGTGGTTTATGTCTATGATTCAGTCATTATTATTTTCTTTTTCTCTAATCTTTCCTAAATTAACAATCCCTATGATAAGTGGCCCATATAGAAACATTAATGCATATGCCACATTAACACCCATTACAAAATGGAATATACAGAATGCCAATATGCCTACTACAATAAGTAAAATGTTATGCCAACGTTTATCTCCAAATGATGATTGTTTAGATGACATGTTATTTCATCCTTTTCTAAATGTTCTTCTCTTCTATCGTAGCAAATTTCAAACGTATTCTAAACTACCCATCAATCTCAAATCCTAAATCTTCAATCATTTGATAGTCGAGTTCGTTTGGTTGTCCGCCTGTAATCAAATAATCACCTACAAAGATGGAATTGGCTGCCTTTAATGCGATGGCTTGGAGTGATCGTAAATTCACTTCTCGACCACCGGCAATACGAATTTCTTTAGATGGATTAATAATTCTAAACATCGCGATAATTCTTAAACATTTCATTGGCGATAATAAATCGAGTCCGCCGAATTTTGTTCCTTTAATTGGGTGTAAGAAATTAATTGGAATACTATCAGCGTCAATATCTTTCAACGCAAACGCCATATCGATAATGTCCTCGTTGGTCTCACCCATGCCACAAATCACACCTGAACACGGCGAGATTTGATTCGCTTTCATGATTTCAACCGTACGTACACGATCTTCATATGTATGTGTCGTTACAACCTCGCTATGATAACGTTCACTTGTATTTAAATTATGATTATAGCGATCCACGCCCGCTTCTTTTAACTTCTCCGCTTGTGCTTCATTCGTTAGTCCTAAGCAAGCACAAATTTTAAGTTGTGGGTGTAACGCTTTAATTTCTTCTACTGTGTCGCAAATGTGATCAACCTCTCTATTTGTAGGACCACGCCCACTCATCACGATACAGTATGTACCAATATGGTTATCTGTCGCTACTTGTGCACCTGCTTTAATTTTTTCTGGTTCCACTAAGGCGTACCGCTGTTTGTCTTTCATTTTCACAGATTGACCACAATAACCACAGTCTTCTGAACAAATGCCACTTTTCGCATTAAGTATCATATTTAATTTCACTTTTTTCCCGAAAAAGTGTTTACGAAGAACATACGCTTCATTTAATAATTCAAACGTATCTATCGCTTCATCTTCAAATAATGCTAACGCCTCTTCTTTACTTAAAACATCTTGATTTAAAATACGTTCTGCCAAATTTAATGTCATGTTGTTAAACCCCTTATCCTTAAAAAATCCCGCTAAACCCTAAAAGTAAACTTTATATATAAATAAGTTTACATTAACGACGTAAAAAATTAAATATTTAGCCGGAAATTAAACAAAACAAAAGGCTGGAACGTATTAAAACATCCCAACCTATATCAACATATTCTTGTTCTATTCATCATTGTAGGGCAATGCAACAAAATCTTTTAACACATTCGTTTTATGCCTTGCGTCCTACTCTTCATCATAATTTTTCTCTAATTTACGCAATTCATCACGTGTTTTCTTCTGCAGGCCTTCGCCATAATCCATCATTTGAACAATGTCTTTGAATGCTGCATGTGGAATGGCTAGCTCATCTAACTCATCTGGATGTACATGTAAGTCAATGGCGTCTTCACGTCCTTCTGCCAATTTACGCACGAAATCTGGTTCTGTGACAAATGGTGAAGACATACCAACCATATCAGCGTTACTTAAAGCATCTAGTGCCGTCTCAGGTGAATTAATTCCGCCGCTTGCAATGAGTGGTATACGACCATTTAAATGTTCATATACGACTTGATTAACGCGTCGTCCATAATGTGCGCCAGGTGTACGTGTCTTATTCTGATAAATATTACGCCCCCAACTTGCGATAGCCAGATAATGAATATTGGCAACGTCCATAACCCAATCGATATGTTGATTAAATTCATCGACGGTATAGCCTAAGTCACTACCTCTAGTTTCTTCAGGTGTTGCTCTATAGCCGAAGATGAAATCACTTGGTGCTTCATCATCAATCACTTTCTGTACTGCTTGCATGACCTCTAAGCCAAAGCGTGCTCGATTCTCTAATGAATCAACACCATACTGGTCATGACGTTGATTAGAGAATGTTGAGAAGAATGTTTGTAATATTAAACGTTGTGCGACTGAAATCTCAACACCATCAAAGCCCGCTTGGATCGCACGAGATGTCGCATCTGCATATTGTTGTGTAACTTCATGAATTTTATCAACTGACATCTCTAATACGTTATGTTTAATTGGTGAATGCAAGGTCATTGGACTGGGGCCATACACTTCTCCATAATTCATAATTGCAGTATTTGAGAATCTTCCAGCATGCGCAAGTTGAATAATCGCTTTATTGCCATCTTGTTTCATCGCTTGCGCAACTTTTCTAAGACCAGAAATACAAGCATCATCAGAGATATTAAAGCCGTATTCAAACAATTGTCCATATGGCTCAATATATGCTGCGCCGGTTACTTGCAATCCTGCTGAACTTGCGCGTCGTTTCGCATAACGTAAATCTTCTTCTGTGATATGTCCTTCTTTCGTAGATGAGTTCGTCGTCATTGGCGAAAGGACAAATCGATTGGCTAATGTAATGCCATTAGATAATGTAATGGGTTCTAGCAATGGTGCGTACTTCGACATTTTATGACATCCTCTTTCGTTCATTTTTGTATTATTTTCAAAGTATCATGCTTTATGACAATACACAATCGACTTGTTTGTGAACGATTTTTTGGCCCCTTTTCGGGAAAAGAAAATACCAGTAGAACATTTGTGTGACGTATAAACTAAATTACTACAAAAATTCTTTAAACACGTTAAAATGGTGGTGGGTATTATAATAAGGGACTAAACAATTAAGCTTTGGAGATGAGCACCAAGTGGATTTCAATATATTAGATTATGCCATGATTGATGAAGGTAAGGATGCGACACAAGCATTACAAGATACAACAAGACTTGCTAAACGCGCTGACGAACTTGGTTATAAACGTTTCTGGTTAACGGAACATCATGATGTACCAGCGTTTGCGAGTGGTAGTCCTGAACTCTTAATGATGCATTTGTTAGGGGAAACGAAACGCATTAAATTGGGGTCTGGCGGGGTCATGTTACCGCACTATAGCCCGTTTAAAGTGGCCGAAAATTTCAAGATGTTAGAGGCACTCCACCCTGGTCGGGTTGACTTGGGTATCGGCAATAATCCAGGTACATCGGTGGTTAAACGCGCAATGGACGAGGACAAACGTGATTATCTTGATTATGCACAAAGTATTGAAGATATTCGCCATTACTTGACGCAAGCACCAGAAGCCCAACGCGTAGGACAGGTCATTAGTCAACCTCAGCTATCTCGTCATCCTGATATGTGGCTCTTAAGCGCAAGTCAACGTTCAGCTAAATTAGCTGCTACACAAGGCATGGGCTACACATTAGGGACATTCTTATTACCAAGCCAAGATAAGATTGATGCAGCTAAAGCGTCCGTCGAAACGTATCGCGAACATTTTCAACCGACTGCGTTAAACATGTCACCCACAGTCATGTTAACCACGTTTGTCATCGTTACGGATACTGAAGAAGAGGCGCAAGACTTATTACATGCACTTGACGTTTGGTTATTAGGCAAACAACAATTTGCTGAGTTTGACCGCTTCCCTTCTATTGAAACAGCTAGACAATATAAATTAAGTGACCGTGATAAACGCATTATCGCTCAACACCGCTCACGAATTCTAGCTGGAACAATAGCACAAGTGAAACCCCGCTTGGATGCAATGATCCAAGAATTTAAGGCGGATGAAGTCTTAGTTGTACCACTATTACCAGGCATCGACCAACGATGTCGTACAATCGAACGCATAGCACAAGCGTATTTATAAAGAAAGAAAGGATGATATGTAATGGCTAAATTAGCTAATTATTTATATGTAGAAAAAGTAGGTAACCAATATATTTATCGTATGACACCTGAATTACAAGATGATGTAGGTACTGTAGGTTATGTCGAATTTATGGGTGCAGACGATGTTAATGTTAATGATGAAATCGTCAGCATCGAAGCATCTAAAACTGTATTAGATGTGCAATCTCCACTTGCAGGTAAAATCGTCGAACGTAATACGAAAGCAGAAGATGAACCAGCCATTTTAAATTCAGAAAAACCAGAAGAAAATTGGTTAGTTAAATTAGAAAATGTAGATGAAGCAGCATACGACGCATTACCAGATCCAGATGAGGACTAAATGCAGTGAATCAACAAGAACGTTTAGCTTATCTAATTGAAGCCATGTGGAAAGAACAATATGGTGACAAACCTTTAGACCTCCCTGAGACTGACATAGAACAGTGGGAATTGTATCGTGGTTTGGCCAATGTTCGTCCACCTGAGCCTGTAAGTTCTGAGTACTTAGAGATACAAGATGCCTTTTTATCTACATTGAACAACCAACAAGACATCACACATATCGATGATTTAACACCTATTTCAGATGCGTCACTATATGTATGGCAAGGCGACATCACAACACTTGCTATTGACGGTATCGTCAACGCAGCGAACAGCCGATTCTTAGGATGTATGCAAGCGAATCATGATTGCATCGATAATATCATTCACACTAAAGCTGGTGTACAGTTACGTCTTGATTGCGCTGATATTATTGCGCAACAAGGCCGTAAAGAAGGTGTGGGGAAAGCAAAGATTACCTCTGCTTATAATCTACCAGCGACATATGTTATTCATACAGTCGGGCCTCAAATTCATAAACAACCTGTGTCACAGATGAATAAAGATTTGCTCGCACGTTGTTATCGAAGTTGTCTGGCACTCGCCGACGAACATGGCTTAAAGCACCTAGCATTCTGTTGTATTTCAACAGGTGTCTTTGGATTCCCTCAAGATGAAGCGAGTCGCATAGCAATTCAAACCACACGCGACTATTTGCATGAAACTGGCTCAAAGATGAAAGTACTCTTTAACGTATTCACAGACAGAGATTTAGCACTTTATAAGGAGGCTTTCAATGACAACAACAGATAACATAACACAGAAACAGAACTGGATTGCACTTGATAAGGCGCAACAAGCAGACGCTAATCAAACGGATATTTTAGCACAAGCGATTGATGAAGCAGATGCCATTGTTGTAGGTATAGGTGCGGGGATGTCTGCATCAGACGGCTTCACTTATATTGGTGAACGCTTTACGCAGAATTTCCCTGATTTTATCGAGAAATATAACTTCTTCGATATGCTACAAGCGAGTCTGCATCCATTTGAAAGTTGGCAGGAGTATTGGGCATTTGAAAGTCGTTTCGTGAAATTAAACTACTTAGATCAACCTGTAGGTCCTTCTTACGTGGCACTTAAACAGATGCTTCAGCAAAAGGATTATCATATCATTACGACAAATGCAGATAATGCCTTTCTCGTCGCAGATTATGATTTAGACAAAGTGTTCCATATTCAAGGAGAATACATTCTCTGGCAATGTAGCCAACACTGTCATGCACAAACGTATCGTGACGATGATGCAATTCGCGAAATGGTAGCCCAACAAGAAGACATGAAAATTCCATATGAACTGATTCCACATTGCCCTAAATGTGATGCGCCTATGGAAATTAATAAACGTAAAGCACAAGTAGGGATGGTTGAAGATGCGGACTTCCATGCACAACTAGATCGCTACAACCATTTTCTAGACACGCATAAAGATGGCAAAGTGTTATATCTTGAAATCGGTATTGGTTATACGACACCACAATTTGTGAAACATCCGTTCCAACGTATGACACGCCAAAATCCAAATGCTGTGTTTATGACGTTAAATAAGAAAGCATATCGCATCCCTAAATCAATCCAAGATAGAACGATTCATCTTACTGAAGATATTGCGTCGTTAATCATTCATGCACAAAGACAATTAACAACTTAGGAGACGAGAACATGTATTTAATAGAACCTATTCGTAATGGTAAATATATCGATGATGGCGCCGTTAACTTGGCGATGCAAGTATATGTTAATAACCACATCTTTTTAGATGAAGATATATTACTTCCATATTATTGCCAACCGAAAGTAGAAATCGGTCGCTTCCAGAATACTGCAGTAGAAATTAATCAAGATTATGTCGATGCGCATCATATTAAAGTGGTGCGCCGTGATACAGGCGGTGGCGCAGTTTACGTGGATGATGGTGCCGTCAACGTATGTTGTATTTTAGAACAAGATACATCCATATACGGAGATTTCCAACGCTTCTATCGTCCGGCCATTCAAGCACTACACAATTTAGGTGCCACTGACGTCATTCAAAGTGGTCGAAATGACCTTGCTTTAAATGACAAGAAAATTTCAGGCGCTGCGATGACATTATTGAATGATCGTATTTATGGTGGCTATTCATTATTATTAGATGTTGATTATGACGCCATGGTCAATGTGTTGAAACCAAACCGTAAGAAGATTGAATCTAAAGGTATTAAATCTGTACGTGCCCGTGTCGGTCAAATTCGTGATGCATTAGATCCTAAATATCAAGACATCACTATTCACGAATTTAAAGATCTGATGATTACGCAAATTATGGGCATTGATGACATTAAAGATGCTAAACGCTATGAATTAACTGATGAAGATTGGGCTGGCATCGATCAATTAGTCGCTGAAAAGTATGATAATTGGGAATGGAACTATGGCCGTTCACCACGATACGAATACAATCGAAATGAGCGCTTTAGTTGTGGCACAATTGATATTTCCCTATCAATTGAACATAACCGTATTGCCGCTTGTCGTATTTATGGCGATTTCTTTGGTCAAGGCAACATTCACGATGTTGAAGCACATTTAATTGGGACACGCATGGTCAAAGCAGATTTAATTGAACGTTTGAATGACATTGATTTGACCTTCTACTTTGGCAATCTTAGCGTAGAAGAATTTGTGGCATTTATATTGAGTTAATTGTAGCAGAGCAATTTTAAGTCACATTTTGAATGTTACTAACAACTAAATCACATTTGATAAACCTCATTCCCTTCACTACGCTATTTAGTGAGGGGATTTTTAATAATTAAATGACCACTAAAAAACCTGAGCTTAGTATGTAAATCACATACATTAAGCCCAGGTTTAACTTATTTATTAAAATGTATTGAGTGTTATTTTATAACCATGTCAAAAGTCATTCACATAACATTACTTTTTAATTAATGTACCAATCTTACCATCTAAGGCATCTCCTAAGTCTTCAAGAGATGTGATTAATACACTACCTTCTGGATTTTTCTCGATGAATTGTAATGCTGCTTCTACTTTAGGTAACATACTGCCTTTTGCAAATTGACCGTCAGCAATGTGTTTATTCATTTCATCTACTGTTACTTCACCTAAAGCTTCTTGATTATCTTTACCATAGTTAATGTAAACATAGTCTACTGCTGTTAAGATAATTAATTGATCTGATTTTAAGTGTGCTGCTAATAAAGCACTTGTTTTATCTTTATCGATAACAGCATCGACGCCTTTGTAGTTACCTTCTTCTTTAACAACTGGGATACCGCCACCACCAGCTGCAATAACGAGTGTGCCGTGTTTAATCAATGTTTCAATGCTATCTAATTCTACAATGTTGATTGGCATTGGAGAAGGTACAACTCGACGATAGCCACGTCCTGAGTCTTCTACAAATTGATAACCTTTTTCTTGCATTGTTTGATCCGCTTGTTCTTTAGTATAGAATAGACCAATTGGTTTTGTTGGATTATCGAATGCTTGGTCATCACCAGCAACTTCTACTTGGGTTACTAATGTAACAACTTGTTTATCGATACCTAATTCATGAAGTTCATTTAATAAACTTTCTTGTAGTTGATAGCCAATGTAAGCTTGACTCATTGCGCCACATTCTGGGAATGGGAACGCTGGTCCTTGGCCATTTTCAGCTGCGTAATTTAATCCTAAATTAATACTGCCGACTTGTGGGCCATTACCATGACTGATTACAACTTCATAACCTTTTTGGATTAAGCTAACTAATGATTTAGCTGTTCCTTTAACTAATTCTAATTGCTCTTCAGGTGATTGTCCTAAAGCGTTACCACCTAAAGCCACTACGATTTTAGACATAGGTAGGTCTCCCTTCGATTATTCTCCTAAAGTTGCAACCATCACAGCTTTAATAGTGTGTGCTCTGTTTTCTGCTTCTTGGAAGACAACAGATTGTTCACTTTCAAAGACTTCGTCAGCAACTTCCATTTCAGTTAAGCCATATTTTTCTTGAATTTCTTTACCAATTTTAGTTTCAGTATCGTGGAATGATGGTAAGCAGTGTTCGAAAATTGCACGTGGGTTACCAGTTTTTTCCATCATTTCTTTAGTTACACGATATGGTTCTAATAATTTAATACGTTTTTCCCAAACTTCATCAGGTTCACCCATTGATACCCAAACGTCTGTGTAGATAACGTCTGAACCTTTAACACCTTCATCGATGTTATCAGTTACTAAGATTTCGCCACCATTTTTAGCTGCGATTTCTTTACAACGATTTAATAATTCATCTGTTGGATTTAATTCTTTAGGGCAAACTAAGTGGAAAGTCATTCCCATAATTGCTGCACCTTGCATTAATGCATTTGCAACGTTGTTACGTCCGTCTCCAACATATGTGAAGTTAATTTCGTGGTATGGTTTTTTCAATACTTCTTTTGCTGTTAAGAAGTCAGCAAGTACTTGAGTAGGATGATCTTCATCTGTTAAGCCGTTCCACACAGGCACACCTGAATATTTCGCTAATTCTTCAACAGTACGTTGTGAGAAGCCACGGTATTCGATTCCATCATACATACCACCTAATACACGAGCAGTATCTTTAGCAGATTCTTTTTTACCCATTTGGCTTCCAGTTGGTCCAAGATATGTCACGTGAGCGCCTTGATCATATGCTGCAGTTTCAAACGCACAACGTGTACGCGTAGAGTCTTTTTCAAAGATCAAAGCGATGTTTTTACCTTTAAGCTTTTGTTGTTCTATACCAGCGTATTTCGCTCGTTTTAAATCCTCAGATAGATTTAGTAAAAACTCAACCTCTTTTTGTGAAAAGTCTAATAGTGTTAAAAAACTTCTATTTCTTAAATTTTGCATCTTGTACAACTCCTTTGTGATATCTTTCACATGTATTGTAAGCGATAACAAAATATAATACAACACTTTTTAAATAAGTTTATAAATTATTTATGTATAATTGACAAAATGTTTACAATAACATGATTTTAGATATTTTTACATTTTATAGCGTTATAATGAAAGAGATTACTCCAATTTTTATATTTTTATTATTACACATAAAATAGTATTATTAAACTTATTTAGTAATTCGTTTCTCATTGGCAATACTTGTTCCATTTTTTAAATTTATATACTAAAAAAACCTTCTTTGTCACAATGGTACAAAGAAGGTTTATTTTGATATTATGCGTCTTTAGCGCCTCGATTAATCATGTCCTGTTTAGTAACAATTGGGTATTTCTTAAATACGAGTGAACCAATCCAACCTGCAAGTCCACCAACGATAGCCATCACTACACCGTATATAACGACTGTCATTGGATTATTAAAGCCAAACATGACAAGGAAACCTGCAATCGGTGTCGCTGTACCTGTCGCATCATTAACCATACCAGATAATGCGATAATTAGACCTGCTGCAGCACCACCGAAGAAGTTGGTTATGTAAATTGGAATTGGGTTAGCTGATACAATATCTGCTTGAGATAACGGTTCAATACTTACTGAGATTGTTGATTTACGGTCACCTAGTTTTAAACGGTGGAATAATGTTCCGTTCATAAATGCTGAACTAAATGCAGCCATTGCCCCGATTGCCATCGGTATACCTGTTAATCCGAGTAATGCGGTTAATGCCATTGAACTTAATGGCGCTGTACCAACAACTGTAATGATACCTCCGAGAACGATACCCATAAAGATTGGATTCGTGTCTGTACTGCTTTGAATAATGTCACCAATTTTCAAGAGTGTATTATTAACGACTGGTGTTAAACCAGCTGCAATTAATCTTGCAAGTGGCGCAAGTATCACAACCGAACCAATTAAATCGACACCGTCTGGAACATATTTCTCTGTGTATTTCATAACGTAACCAATCAGATAACCTGCGAAGAAACCTGGTAGGAGATCCATACCACCACAGGCAGCACCAATCACTAGTGCATAGACTGGAGACACACCAATCGCAAGTGCAGTTAATCCTGCTGCAGCAACGCCACCAAGGCCTCCCGCAGCATCTCCTAACTCTTCAAGAAACTTGATGCCAAAGACTTCTCCGCCTACATACTTGTTGAATGCTTCGACTAAGAACGTTGCAATCGCCGCATTTGCTAGTGCTCCCATCGCACGCATACCATTGGGCGCTTTATACGTAAATAATGTAAAAATAATAAGAACTAAAATTAAGAATAACGTACCAATAAGTAAATCCATAATATTTTTCCATCCCCTTATAGATAATAAAAAAAGAGAATATAAGTTAACTATTTTAAACCCCTAAAGTTATCTTTTATCCTCGTTTAGTGACTATTTTACTAAAAAAACAAATTATATTCCACGGAATTTATTATTTTTTATGTAAAAAGCAAAATAAATACTATGCAAAATCATATATACGTAAATCGCATTTAATTGTATCGTTTTGTAATGGAAAAACTTAGAAATCGTATATAGCATGGCACGCTTAAAGATAATATCTTTATCTTCAATAAAATTAATATTTTTATCCTTTTTGTTTGTAAAAAGAGTTTTATTTTAAATTGAATGGGTATTTATCAAAAGTAGATACATGATTTATGTATTTGTTTTGGGAGACTAATTGCATTCGTAATGTTCTTTACGTGATCAATTACATGCTCTTTTCTTTTCAATTTAGTTTGAATTACTCAAACTTCTTTAAATTATTGAGTACATTTATGAATTACTAGTAATCCCATGCCAATAAAATGTATCCATACGTACATTTTATTAAAAACCCAATTTTTATATTTTCCCAAAACGCCAATATGGCCGTTGAAGCACTTATAGTTCTCCCAATGCTATAAGTGCTTTTGTTGTGTGAAAAATGGGAGAGGGACAGAATTCTTTTAAATTCGTTGTCCCACCCCCGCAAGGATGACTAGAACTGAGAAAAGCTCGATTTAAGCGCCTTCTCAGTTCAGTCAGCTACTGCGAATTTGCAAAATAGCTTCATTATATTATTTATGTCCCAGCCTCACTCTCTGAAGCATTATTTCTCAGATTTTGACGTTTTGCGTTTTTTAATTAATGCAAGGCCTAGGCCTCCTAAAAGTACTGACCATAATGTTGTGTTTGTATCAGTTTGACCTGACTTTGGTAGTACCTTTGTTACGTTGTCACTCGAAGTATTTGAATGGGTTACCTTATCAGATACTTCACTTGCATGATGAGTTATCACTTCATGATGACTTGGAGATTGAGTACTTATCACACTCAAGTTATGATTGTTAGATTTTGTTGTTTGTTGATTATAGCTTTCTTCTTGATGATTGTTATGGACACTATGATTCATATTGTGAGAAGAATCTTTACTCTCTACTTCTTTATGTGCCTGTGCATTGTTATCTTCTTGATTTGAGATAATCGCGTCACTATCATCTTCATAAATGTCACCACCGACTTCATAAGGTGGTTCTAAGCCCTCATCATTTCCATTATTATTATCAGAAGCATGATTGCCTTCTTCGTTACTTGAAGTATCGTTTCCGTTATTAGGTTGTTCGTCATTATCTACACCATGATTAGTATTGGGTGCTTCATTTTCAGAGGTAGGGTTATCTGAATCATCTTTAGACGCCCCGTTAGTATTTCCCGGGTTATCACTATCTTCTCCATCATCACTTTCTTGATCACCTGTTAAATCCTCTAATTCCCAAGCGGATGTTGTGCCAGATAACTCAAATGATGCAATCAACATTGGTTTACCATTTGGACTGTCTTCAGCACTTTCAAACGTGATGCCCTCAGGTGAAATATCTTTATTATCTGGGTCATATAAATATTTCACAAAATACGGTTCATTAGGGTTTGTAATATCATAAATCATAATACCACCCACACGTTCTAAACCGACAAAGGCATATGAATGACTGCCTACTTTACCAACTACCACATTTTCAGCTTCTGGACCTTTATCATCACTTCTGTCATCTACTTTAATGTCATCAGCTGATTCATAATTGGCATTGAATCTCTCAGGCAATAAGTCTAAAACGCGTTGCTCAATATCATTGCCACTGTCATAAATCATTTCTAAGTCTGACGCTCTTAAGATTGAGAATGAACGTCCACCGTATGATACAAGCGCATTGTATTTACCATTTGCATCTTTAAATGCATGTGACGTCGTAACTTTCAAACGACCCAATTGCTCATCATCAAATAAGCCATTTTTCACCATTTCATCTAGTTCTGCTTGCGTGTAGCCTTGATAATAACGTGCATCCAATTGAATATCATCTTTCAATTTCTTCACACGTTTTTCCTCAGAATAACCCTCATAATCTTGAGAATCACCTTCATTTGCGATCAATAAATAGGTTTCACCATTGTAGTCATACGTATCGATGCCATCTGGTTGTAACAGTCCTAATACTGGTACACGTCGCAACTCTGATTTACCATCTTCATCAGATACATCCATCGCATTTTGGGCAAGTGAATGGTCTTTATACGGTAACCCTTTCACTTGGACAATGTTTCCTTTCGCAATATCAATCTTCGCGATAGCACTCACTTCTTGTAACGTGACATAGGCATATTTACTTTGACTATCAACCGCAATATATTCTGGTTCAATATTCAAATAAGCATCTTCCGCATTAGGTCCTAAAGCTCGAATACCTTCTTGATGTTCTTTCGTGAACATTGCCGTACGCACGTCATTCGCAGTTACATTTTCAGGACCATTCGCCACATCAATCACTGACACAGAACCTGGTGGGTTGACGGTATAATCGTCACTTGGTTCCCCTTCATTAGCGACCAATAAATATTTGCCATCTTTTGAAAAAGTGACCATATCTGGTAGACTGCCGACCGTCACGTTATTGATATATTCACCATTTGAATCATAAAATACAACATGCCCGGGCTTCGTCTTATCCACTGCTGGCGCCGACACAGCTACATACGCTCCACTCGGATGTACCGTCACACTCGTTAAGTCACCCGCTTCAATCCCATTATCTTGCAGGTAAATACGCTTCACTAAATGAATTGCGCCATCCTTTCCAGGATGCTTCACATCAATAATATCCAACGCTTCCTTATCACCATTTACCGAATACGCATAGCCATTCTTTGGATTGTATTTCACAATTTCAGTTCCACCCTTATCGAAATCCGCACCACTTGTATAACGTCCTGTATGCGTGATGTTCAATTGATCTTGACCAGTGCGAGACGCATTCTTTGTACGTTGTGCCGATGTCCATTCAGGTGTTGTAGAAAGGATTGCTTTCGGTTGTTGATCTTGCGCGTTCGCATCACGTTGTAACGCATTGAAGAGCACTTGCTTTTGTTGCGGAGACATATGCGTCAGTTGTGATTTAGGAACATCCGCAACTGTGACATCACGCGCTTCTGTAGCCGTTACTTTATTCATTTGCGTTTCTTTTGAAAAAGGGTGTGCGTTCGTACGTGCTACATTTGAGTTTCGTACTTTTTCAGTCGATGTCACGTTGGATTGAGATACATCAGAATGTGCATTTTGGTTAGATTGTTGTGTCGTATGACGTTTTTCTGTTTGTCTGAAATTAGTCGCTGGTTGTGTTGATTTTTTAGTTTCTTGTGTAGGTGCTTCTTGTGTGTTGTTTTGTGATGATGCTTTTTTGGTTTCATGTTGAGGTTGTTCTTGGGTTTGTGATTGTTCTGTTTTAGGTTGTTCTTGTGTAGTTGGTGTTTGAGATGTTGTTACATCGTTAGATGATTTACTTTGTTGTGTCGTTTCTTTAGTTACTTGTTCTGTTTGATTACTATTTTGATTCTTATTATGTATCGCTTTATTTCCATCTGTATCCGCTTCTTGAGACGGTACTTGTTCAGTAGATGCGTCTTCCTTAGTTTGAATTTCTTGTGTTGCTATCACTTTGTTTTGTGGTTGTTCCACACGTTGCGTTGAGGCTTCATGACTCGGTTGTTCCTCAGTTGATTGTGTTTGTTCAGTTGAAACCTTTTCAGAAGTATTCGCCTCATGACTTTCCGCAGCAGACGCTTGACCCCCACCTATAAATAATAAACTCCCAACAAGAATAGACGCCGCCCCGATTGAATATTTACGGATCGAATACGCCTCACGCTTATTCCCAAACTGCTTCTTATCCATAAAAAAATCCCCCTGTAAGATAAAAGTGTATACACCACCATCTTACAAGAGGAATATTTATGGATTATTGGGGGTGAGTAAAGAAATGGTAAAGTGCAAATGTTACTCAAATACACCCCTAGAAGACATCACTCTCTTATACTCTACTACAATGTCTTCATCTATAATTTTATTAACATGTTTTTTATGTTCAAGTTCTAACCGGGCATTTTGAAAACTTCTAAATCCTAAATCAACAAGACCAGGTTTATTTACAGTCATTACAAACGTTCCAATATCAACGCCATGCCCACCAGTTTTCATTACCCCTTTAATAGTTGCATGTGTAGTATCAATTGAAGTAAAAGTTGCATTACCAACCAGTAATAAGCGAGATAACTCACGACTATTTGCTATAGGTAGGCTCTCTTTAAATGATTTGCCATAATAGAATTTTTGTTTATAAAACCAATAGCATCTAATTAAAGTTTCAAATATGATAACAGGAATTAGTTCTGCAACAAAAGCCCTTGTGTCATAGCCATTTTGAAACATCCAATCTGTTAACTGTCCAATAGATAATTCTTTATTATTAGAAAGTTTAACTTTACCGAAATTTAATTTTTGCAAATAGGGCCAAAAAGGTGCGGGTAAGCCTTGCCCTCTACCTTTTGAGCCACTACTACCAACAATATCACTCATGCAATGACCAAACCAATTGTTAGTGGCTCCAATAATTTTCTGTATAATATTTCCTTGTAATTCTGTATTTTTATTCTTTGTTGCAATTCTTGATATTTCCCCGGTCTTAGCAGAAATAAAAGTTGATTTCCCAGTTAACTGGTCCATAATACCAACTAATAAACCTAAAGGTGAAAAATCATGTGCTAAAGAAGCATTATGATGATTATTGACATACATTCCAGCTATAGACTTATCATGTACCGCATCATATTTAACTCTGTATTTCTTTTCTAAATAACCAACCATATCTTTTCTTGATTGAGTTCCATTTTCAATGGCTTTAATTTTATTTTCTAACTCTTTAATATAATCTGAACTAACATCTTTCCTTGATTGAACTTTTTCGAATTTCGCTTTCAACTCTGGTAATTCTCTGTTATTAGAGTATTTCTGTACAATTGAATAAAATTTTTCATCCACTTTTTTCTGTAATACACTTGGATTATTATGAGATATCGTACCTACAAGCGCACAATCTACAATCCCTGCAATTAACGCTGCACATGCTGCGAATCCATAGTCCTCTTTTTCAAGTTCTAGTAAGTCAAATTTTTCTATCATTTTACGAGCCACTTCAACCTGCTCATGTTTACTATATAAATTTAAAAATGGACTTGTTAAGTCTATATTATTTTCTAATGCGAATTGTCTATTATATTCGTAAGAATTAAAATCATCTCTATCAATATCTATTGTTTTAACATTTTTTGTTTCTACCAAATCAATAGATTTTGAAGCATAAATTTGGCCATCTCTCAGTTTATTTCTCAACACTTCATCATTAAATTTTGTGAGATTAGAATCTTGAGACTGAGTATTATTTAATCTTCGTTTTCTTAATTCATTCAATAAGTCTTTTTTCATATTAATTTGATTATCAATATTCTCTTTCATAACATCAATATTATGCAAAGACTTATCAAGGTTGTCATTAGCTTGATTACGTAATTCATAATCTACTAACAGATTTTCTGCTAAACCTTTTAGTTCTTTTTTATCTTTTCTCCCCTGTCTACTCATCTTTTTCTCCACTAAACAATGATTTTTTCAAACCTGAAAATCCTTTTTTAGCAAGTGATTTACTTTGAGCAATACTTGATGCTTTTGTATCGAAGTAACCGATATCTTCAAGAACAGTATGCACTGCTTTTAATTCATCCAATTCGATATTCTCTCTTAAAGCGACATCGTCAGCTTCAGATTGATTATCTAAATCTCCATTTATCAAATAAACATTTTTAATTACTTCATCCGCATAAACTTTATTAATATTTTTAGCTAATAATTCGTTATATTTTCCTATATCTAAACTTTCAGGAATCATAGTTAATAACAATTCACGTTCAGAATAAGTTTCATCCTCCTCAATCAAACTACCAGCATCAGCTAATGATTGATTTTGATTTATAATTAATTCTAATTCTTTATACAACTCTGAACTAAGTTCGTTTGATTCACGTAATTTTAAAGCAAAATCTGTCATTTTTTGACTTAACCAATTGATATCTTCAATAATGTAGGCATTAGCAATACGTAGTTGACTAATACGGTCATTAAGCGTTTGCATTCTAATACCGAACTTCTCTGCTTCTCCTGTGCCAGAGAAGTATTTAAGGCCTCTATAAACACCAAATCCCGCTATAATTCCCAGGTAAACAGTTCCACCACTCGTAAGTAGTCCCAGAGCCACTAACCCGGCACCACTAGCCACAGCAGCAAGTTCTTTGTTTACCTCTTTAATTTGACTATCTGTCATTCTACTTTCAATAATTTCTTTATCTGCTTTAATTTTTCTCAAAATAAACTTCAGTTGTTTATCTGAAATATTTAATCTATTAAGCATTCTAACTAATACTTCGTCATCCTTAATACTGTCTAATTTATCACTATTCATTCCTATAATATCCATAGCCAAAGTTTGTTCTACTGCAGCTTCTGAAAAATTATCTTTATTAGTTTGACTTTTAAGTTGATCTATTAATTCTTCAATAGTTAAATCTTCTTTATCTTCGAATCGATACTTTCTTAAATCATTGGCCAATTGTTTGCTAACTTTTATTTTGGTCATCAAACTGATGAGTTCTTTATACTCCCGACTATCAATAATGCCATCATCATCTTTTAAATATGCAATAACAATTCTGAAATATAATTCCAATATTTCTGAACTCATTTGACTAATTTGCACTACTTGATTTTTAGAAGCAATATTATCTACACGTTTATTAAAATCATTCAATAACTTTGCAATAAGTTTATATGGCAAATCACTATCAAATTGTTCAGAGCTAAATTCTATATCTTCACCGTTTTTATATGAAACGATTACTCGATGATATTCAATTACTTTTCCCTTATTATTGATTGTTCTGTCAGAATCATACTCAGCTGATATTATATTTTCAAAAGGGATTTTCTTAACACTATCAAACGTAGTTTTTAAATACATTTCAGCCCCAGTAAACACTACTCCTGATTTACCATTATTTAATAAACTAGTATCGATTAATGCTATAACAGTATTTGGATCAATACCTTCTGCAATACTGACTGATGCATTTATGAGAACTTTTTCAGGAATATCAGGTGTAATCATGATATCTGTTAGATTTGTTTCATTTAATAATGACTTAATATACACATCTGAACTTAACTTCTCTACTACATCCACTTCTTCGATTTTTTGACTACTATTGTTTATACTTGCAATTTTAAATCCGCATTCCGGACAAAATTTAGCATTTTCAATTAATTTATTTCCACATTCCGGACAAAATTTCATTTCAATTATCCCCTTAAAATACTTATTTTTCGAAATTAGTTTAGCACAACAATCATAAAATTAGTTAAAAATCATTGTAATTTTTATAAATATTTTTATATTTTTTACAATTTGAAAATAAGTGTAGTATTTCACTCTAAAATATATAATTCAGTCTGCGTATTTAGTTAATTTAATTGTTTTCTACAACACTTTATTCTCTTATGCTATATTTAAACCAAATACTATTTTTCGGGTGATGTTATGAGTTATCAAGGTGAATTGGCGTTAGAGAATGAAGTGATTAAGCAACTAGAGTCTCAAGGTTATGAAAGAGTAATCTTAAGAAATCATGACCAATTGGTTAACAATTTTCGTCAAATTTTAAATGAACGAAATATGGACAAACTTAATAATAAACCGCTCACTGATACTGAGTTTGCGCGTTTGATGACTGACATTAGTGATAAGAGTGTCTTTGAAAGTGCAATGCAACTGCGCGATAGTTACACGCTTGAAAGAGATGACGAATCGAAGGTGTACTTATACTTCATTAATACGGAACATTGGTGTCAAAACAAATTCCAAGTTACGAATCAAGTATCAGTCGATGATAAATATAAAGGTCGCTATGATGTGACGCTTCTCATTAATGGTCTGCCACTTGTTCAAATTGAACTTAAACGTAGTGGTATTGCGATTACACAAGCGTTCAATCAAATTGAACGTTATCGTAAACATAACTACAGAGGCTTGTTCCGCTTCATTCAATTATTCGTCGTAAGTAATAAGAAGGAAACACGTTATTATGCGAACAGTGATAAAGAAATATTCAAAAGTTTTATGTTCTATTGGAGCGATAAAGACAATCGTCGAATTAACAATTTAAAAGAGTTTATCCAAGACTTCCTTGACCGTTGTCGCGTAGCGAAAATGATTAGTCGCTATATGATTACAAACGAAACTGATAAATTATTAATGGCGCTTCGACCATATCAAGTATATGCAGTGGAAGCACTCATCAATCGTGCTACGGAAACGAATAATAATGGCTACATTTGGCATACGACTGGTAGTGGTAAAACACTGACATCATTTAAAACGAGCCAAATTCTATCTAGAGATCCTGGCATTAAGAAAGTCATCTTCCTCGTAGACCGTAAAGATTTAGACAGTCAAACACTCGCAGAATTTAATAAATTCCAAATGGACTCTGTTGATTTAACCGATAATACACATAAACTTTTAAAGCAGCTTGATGATCCTTATCAGAAACTCATTGTTACTACGATTCAGAAGATGTCCAATGCGGTTAAGACTGGCGCTAAAGTAATGGATAAATATAAGGAAGATAAAGTTGTCTTCATTATTGATGAATGTCACCGTACACAATTTGGCGAGATGCATCGTCTTATTAGACAACACTTCCTTAACGCTCAATATTTCGGTTTCACTGGTACGCCACGCTTTGAAGAGAATTCAAGTCAAGATGGGCGTGCGACTGCAGATATTTTCGAAAAGTGTTTACACACCTATCTCATCAAAGATGCGATTCGTGATGGCAACGTACTTGGTTTCTCAGTAGAATATATCAGTACATTTGCAAAGGAATTACACGAGATGGACGACACTTATGTCGCTAATATCGATGAAAATGAATTATGGATGGCTGACGACCGTCTTAAATTAGTAGCACAACATATGATTGATAATCATCATAAGAAGACGCGTAATCAAATGTATACTTCCATATTTACTGTGCAAAGTATACCGATGGCAATTAAATATTATAAAATCTTCAAACAACTTAAAGAAGAAGGTAAACATGATTTAAATGTTTCTACCATCTTTACTTACGGAGCGAATGAGGATAGTAAACAACAAACAGATAATAAACATACTAAAGATGAACTTGCCGAAATAATGAAAGACTATAACGCGACCTTCGACAAGAATTACTCACTCGATTCATTCGATGGGTTCTTCAACGATATTTCAAAACGTGTCAAACAAGGCATCCCTGCTGAACGTCTAGATATCCTGATTGTTGTCGATATGTTCTTAACTGGTTTTGATAGCAAGAAGCTAAACACGCTATATGTCGACCGCAACTTAAAATATCATGGCTTAATCCAAGCCTATTCACGTACAAATCGTGTTGAGAAAGAAATGAAGCCTTATGGTAATATCGTTTGCTATCGAAATTTGAAAGACAATACAGATAGAGCCATTGAGCTCTTTTCACAAACAAACGATACGGATACCGTATTAAGTCCATCATTTGATGTCATATTGTCACAATTCAAGTCAGAGTTAGAACAATTATTCAAACTTGCCCCAACGCCAGATAGTGTAGATGACTTAGAGCGTGAAGAAGACAAGTATCAATTTGTAATGATTTATCGTGCCCTAGCGAGTATTATGCAACGACTTAAAACATTCGACGAATTCTATTTCACAACAGATGTGGTAGGTATTGATGAACAAACGTACGAAGATTATAAGAGTAAATATCTCAACATTTATGATCAAGTCAAAGCAACCAATACTACTGAAAAGACATCTGTTTTAGAAGATATTGACTTTAAAATCGAAGTACTTAGAAACGATTTAATCAATGTTCAATACATCTTAGACCTTCTCAACAACAACGACTTAACTGATAAAAAACAAACTGAGCGCGTGCGTAATCAAATTAAGCAATTATTAGATAAAGCTGACGATGACAAACTTCGCCTTAAAGCCGAATTAATTAGAGAATTCTTAGATAAAGTCATTCCTCATTTAGATGAAGATGCCGTTGTAGAAGATGCTTACTTTAATTTCGAGGAAACGGTCAAAGAAAAGGAAATTCAAGACTTCGCAGATTCAAAAGAATATCCAGTCGAACTGCTTAAAGAAGTCATTAATGAATATGAATTTAGCGGACAATTAGACAATACCGTTGTTGAACAAGGTATTACAGGGGGCTTACTGGTACGTACCCAGAAGATTGAAAACGTTAAATCCTTCGTTCAAGAAACAACAGAAAAATATGGCGCAGCGAATTGATAAGTTAGGCGGTTTCCCGCTTAACTTATTTTAATTTGTGATTTAAAATAAGTTATAACATATAAAAAAGAAAGCAATATATCAAACAATATAACTATTTTTATTAAGGGGGAAACATCAGTGTCAACGACAGAAAAACAACGTCAACAACAAGCTGATCTACAAAGAAAATTATGGTCCATCGCCAATGACTTACGCGGAAACATGGACGCAAATGAATTCAAAAACTATATCTTAGGCTTAATCTTCTATCGTTACTTAAGTGAGAAGAATGAAGAAATCGCTTCAGACTTGCTTAAAGAAGATGGTATCTCATATGAAGAAGCAATGAATAATGATACATATAAACCTATCGTTGAGAAAGAATTAATCGCACGTATTGGTTTTGTCATTGAACCTCAATACTTATTTAGTAATTTAATTAAAGAAATTGAAAAACAAACATTCCAAATTGAAGACTTAAGCAATGCCGTGAAAAACGTTGAAAACTCTACACGTGGTCACGAAAGTGAAGATGACTTTATACACCTCTTCGATGACATGGACTTAACATCAAGCCGTCTTGGTAATACAAACGCGAAACGTACACAACTCATCTCAAAAGTAATGGTTCAAATTTCAACACTACCATTCGTACATAGTGACCTTGAAATCGACATGCTTGGTGATGCCTACGAATACTTAATCGGTCAATTCGCAGCAAGTGCAGGTAAAAAAGCTGGTGAGTTCTATACACCTCAACAAGTATCTACAATCTTAGCTAAAATTGTTACAACAGGAAAGCATGACTTAAAAAGCGTTTACGACCCTACGTGTGGATCTGGTTCCTTACTCCTTCGTGTTGGTGCAGAAGCTAAAGTACGTCAATACTATGGTCAAGAATACAATAGTACGACATACAACCTAGCTCGAATGAATATGTTACTTCACGATGTGAACTATAAACGTTTCCAAATTGAAAATGACGATACGCTTGAAAGTCCTGCAGTACATGAAGAACGCTTTGGTGCCGTTGTAGCTAACCCACCATACAGCGCGAAATGGAGTGCTGACCCTTCATTCTTAGACGATGAACGTTTCAGTAACTACGGTAAACTTGCGCCTAAATCTAAAGCCGACTTTGCCTTTATTCAACATATGGTTTACCACTTAGATGACAATGGCACTATGGCCGTAGTCTTACCGCACGGTGTTTTATTCTGTGGCGCAGCAGAAGGTACCATTCGTAAATATTTAATTGAAGAGAAGAATTACTTAGATGCCGTTATCGGCTTACCTGCTAACCTATTCTATGGTACAAGTATCCCAACAAGCATTCTAGTATTTAAGAAATGTCGTGAAGCGAATGACAACGTAGTGTTTATTGACGCTTCTCAATCCTTTGAAAAAGGTAAAAACCAAAACCATCTTACCGACGAAGACGTTAACAAAATCGTTGATACCTACCGCAATAGAGAAACCATTGATAAATACAGCTATATAGCAACATTAGAAGAAATTAAAGAAAACTACTATAATCTTAATATCCCAAGATACGTCGACACATTCGAAGAAGAAGAACCGATTGATCTAGACCAAGTCCAACAGCAACTCACAGACATCGATAAAGAAATCGCAGACGTAGAATCAGAAATCAATGAATACCTCAAAGAACTAGGAGTGTTAAAACATGACTGAACCACAAAATACTCCAGAACTCAGATTTCCAGAGTTTGAAGGGGAATGGACAGAATATCAATTTCAATCGCATCTTAGCAAAATAGAGACAGGGACTAATAAGCTTGGGTCAGAAGATTTTTCAGGTCTTCCATTATTAAAAATGGGGAATATACAGCGTGGAAATTTTACATTCAATAAACTTGAAAAATTAAAAAAAGATGAAGTAGTTAATAATGAACACTTAATTCAAAATAAAGATTTTTTGTTTAATACTCTAAATACGATGGAACTTGTAGGCAAAAGTGCAACATGGATAGGTGAAAGTAATAAGTTTGCTTTTAATAGTAATATAGCAAGATTAACTTTAGAAAATATGGATACAGTATTTTTTAACTATTTATACAATACTACTAAGATGATTCATAAAGTTAAATCGCTAGCAGTAGGGACTACAAGCGTAGCTGCAATATATCCTAGAGATTTAAGAAAATTAAAATACTTTGTACCAATTTTTGATGAACAATTGAAAATTGGAGAGTTCTTTAGCAAACTCGACCGCCAGATAGAGTTAGAAGAAGAGAAACTTGAACTTTTAGAGCAACAGAAAAAAGGATATATACAAAAAATATTCTCACAAGAATTAAGATTTAAAGATGAAAATGGTAATGAATATCCTAATTGGAAAACTAAAAAATTAGATAATGTAGCTACAATTAATAGAGGGCTAACCTATAAACCTTCAGATATTCGTCAAAAAGGTGTGAGGGTTTTAAGGTCTTCTAATATTGTTAATGACAAATTTCATACATATGAAGATGATATTTTTGTAGATGAAAATGTAGTGAAGATTCCTTTAGCAAATGAAGAAGATATATTAATTACAGCTGCAAATGGAAGTCCAAAATTAGTAGGCAAACACGCCTTAATAAAAGCGTTAAAACAAGATAGTGTAGCTGGTGGATTTATGTACCTCTTAAAATCAAAAAATACTAAGTTTATTCAAATATGGATGAATACAAAAGAATATAAAAAGATTATTAATAAAGTTCAAGGTGGCAATGGTTCAATAGGTAATTTATCTAGAAAAGATTTAGAAAACGGAATAATAACAATGCCTTGTTTAGAAGAACAAGAAAAAATAGGTTTATTTTTCTCTAAAATTGACGTTCAAATTGAAGTTTTAGTAAACAAGATTAGAAATTTAAAAGAGCGCAAACAAGGATTACTTCAAAAAATGTTCATGTAATTCTGATAACGCTTCACAAGCTTATTAAATATTTAAGTTTATAAACAAAAATGATAAAATAAATATGCCTGTTACATATGGTAACAGAAAATTTTGTTTCAAATTGTCAAACTCTAATTGACTGATTTGAACATAGAGTTGTCTGTTGCTCATTCTTGTGCCAATTAGTCTACACATGAATAAGCAGAAGAAGATTATTACAAAGAATACAACATCCATATCATTCACACCTTTCAGATATTCTTCTATTAGATGATAACATATTTGTTATTTTCCCAATCTTATGCATAAAAAATTGTCGTAATGCATAAAGTATCGACAAATAGAGTGCTAAAAGGGTCGGTTTAACAGAAATTGGGTCTGTGACTCTTTATAGCTTCACATATAGTAGGTATATATAATGAAATTTATTTCTAAAAATTATTTACATATTGATTCAAAAATTTCTTATGGCAAAGTAAAAGAATATATTTCTAGCCCTACTTCAATAGCTACTCATAGTTTTCTCCCATTAATTCATAGTGACTTAAACTTCGAAAAGTTTGATGAATCCCATAAAACGTTTTATAATGACAGACCAGTTAAAGTTAAAACTAGAAAAATAATGTATGCTGGACACTTAGATAATTTCATTTATAAATATTATGCTGAATTACTAAATACTCATTACTATAATCAATTTTGTAAAAATAATGAAATAGATGATTGTATAATAGCGTATCGTAATAATAAACCAGGACAATCTAATATACATTTTGCTGCTGAAGTTATTAACAGCATAGTTATGTATGAAAAGTGCTATATTTTGATTGGGGATTTTTCAAATTATTTCAACTATATTGACCATTCGATTTTAAAAGCGAATTTAAAAAAAGTACTTAACACAAATTATTTAAATAAAGATTGGTTTAATATATTCAAGTCAGTTACTAAGTATGGATATTATGATAAAGATTTTCTAGAAGAAAAGATTGGCACTGAAAAAATGTTGAGATCCTTAAATAAAAGAAGTTTTTTTGAAAGTGTTAAGAAATTTAGAAATTTCCAACGTATATATAAGCCTAAATTTAATAACGAGAAGTATGGTATTCCTCAAGGCACAGCAATTAGTGCTGTATTTGCTAATATTTATGCTATAAATTTTGATATAAAAATGAAAAATTTTACTGAAAAATATTTAGGATTATATAGAAGATACTCTGATGACTTTATATTAATTATACCTTATCAGTTTATCGATTCACCGTTTGAAGAAGAAATTGTTTCTTTTGTTAAACAACTAACTGCGAAACATAAAATAGATTTACAAGATAAAAAAACCGACCTTTATTTATTTGATAACTCGAAAATAAAAAGCTTAAACAATGATAGTAAACATCAACTTGACTATTTAGGATTCGTTTTTGATGGTCAGTCAGTAAAAATGAGAAGTAAAAGTCCTTATAAATTTTATCGAAATGCTAAAAAACAAATTTCATTCGCCAAAGATAGAATGTTGAAAAGTGATTTAAATAAACTTCCATATCGAAAACGAATTTATAAACTCTATACTGATTTAGGTACATCTAATAATGGTAAAAATAATTTTATTGATTATGCTAAAAGAGCACAACTAATCTTTGATAAATTATCGCCACAAACTAACAATATAATAATGCAACAAATAAATAATCGAAAGAAGAAAATTGAAAAGCTACTTGGCTATAAAATTCACTCGAGATTATAAGGAATATTATCTTTGTAAAAACCTCTCTTAATTTATCAAGAGAGGTTATATGTCTTCAATAGGCTTGTGATTGTAACCAATTTCATCAATTTGCATTAAATAATTAAATAAAATTAGACTTACTTGAGATTGCTCAATATTTCTATTTCGTGTAAAATTCATTACACTCCAATTATTTGCTATAACTCTCTCTCCATATTGTTCACATCCATAAACAACCATATTTTGTACATGTTTTAAAGTATATTTCTTAGTACGTATTAATTTAGTAGCATTTTTTATTTCATGATTAATTATGTATGAAATTTCGCCCGTGGAAAAGTTTTCAAGTAATTTTTTAAAAACTTGTTCTGCACTATCAATTGAATAATTATGAAAATTTACTTCTTCCATTAAATATTTTAAATTTTCAACACTTTCATTTAGTGCGATAACCTTCCACATAGAATAATAAAATTCATTGGAAAATAGTGATTTACTTGGGTAAACTAATTGCTCTAACATATTTATATAGTCAATACCCTTTCCTTTAAAGTCTATATTTATTGAATAATAGACTTTATATGTATAAAACTCTTCTATAGTTTTATTTTTATAATCAAAAACTAAATCATTATTATTGCTCATATTAAAATTTGGAGATATAATCCCTTCTAAAAATAAATGGTCATATATTTCGCTAATCATTTTACCTGTGGGTGCTAACTTACCTTTCAATTGATTAAAAGGAACAATATATTCCAAATTATCACTGAGACCACATCTTAAGAGACAAGCTAAATAAAATCGATCTGTTTCACTTAATTCTTCTATACTTTTACAATCCCTATTACCATAACTAGAAATAATTTCTTCTTCTAACTCTTTAATAAGCTTTTGTTCTTTATCTTTATTTTTTTTACAATTTTCACAAATACAATTATTAGAGTTATCATGTCCACATTTTAAACAAAATGAAATATCATTATATAAATGTGCAGATACAGTTCTACCCTTTAACTTTTTATTCATTTTTGATTTACAATAAATACATTTTTCATCTATTATTAGATATGGAAATAGTGAGACTAACTTACTTGGTTGCACCGTAATAGAGTATTCATTTATTCATTTATTAAGTTATTTATTTTTTCTTCTGCATAATATCGATTAATTAAAGTTACAACTTCTTTAGTATTTAAGTGTGATAATTTGCTACTTAAATTGTTAAAATTAAAATCATCAATTTCATACTTCATTTTATGTACCTCTTCATTAAATAAATTTATTATTAAGTATAAACTATCAATATAAATCAAAAAAGAAAACTTTTTGTAGTAAATTAAAAAATTTCATTAACGAAAGTCTAAAAACTTATATTTACTATACTTTTTTAAATTTAAATATTTATTCCACTGAATTTAGAGCGCTAAGTATATCTGTTTTATATATTTTTTTGCCAAGCGGTGCATAATGATAAACGCGAAGATGAGCATTAGCACGTTTGTTAGACGAAAGTTGGTCAAATAAAGTGCCAGGCATTGTTAGGTGGTTTTGTGCTCATGATTAATTGGTGTAAGTAATAACCACCTATGAAACCTATTAAATTACTTATAGTAACAATTAATATTTTTCTGTTATAGATGTACATTATGACTTTTATATAAAACATTAAGTCCTCAGAGTTGTGAGTTCTCACTAACATTCGCTGACGTTAATGTTAGTCAAAATAAATATTCCAACCACGAACTTCTTAACATCCAACCAAAACTAAAAAAGTGCATTAAAAAAGTCAAATGAACGCAGAAATAGTTCATTTGGCTTCTTGTATAAGAATCAACTCATCCATTCAAATATAAAATTAGCTACATATGTTTCTAGAAATGCAGCGATGATGATTAAGGGTAATGCGATCAATACATATGATTTGATTACGTTGATTAAGTTAACTTTTATCGCGTAATTTTCTTTTTTACTTTTCCTGAAGAGATTGGTAAAGCGGCGTGTGATGGCTTTGTTCAACATATACAATGCACTTGCTAAAATGCAAAAGCCCATGACTTCAAATGTATAATGCGGAATAAATGCAATACATCCTATCAAGCCTTTATGTAAATCAAAACTCAGAATAAAACCAAACATTATGCCAGGCATAAGAATGGTAACCACTATATTGATCAAATAAAGATAAGGTATAGGTAGTAAGGCTAAGATAAACATTTGTAGTGGCACTTGAAAGCCGTTATTAACGATATATTTCCACACTTTTTCAAGTCCTTTAGCTTCGCCAATCTTTTCGCTCGCATTTCCCATATTCTTCAAGTCATTAATTGACGGATGAACAAAATAACAGAATAGCGTAGTAATGATTACACATATCGTAGCCACTATAAAAATTTTTACGGCACGTTTAACAATATCCAAGTCAATTGATTTCAGCATAAGCGACCTCCTCTGTCACCACATATACTAACAAATCTCATACGGTATTTTAATATCTTTTTCAGAGATTTAAGGTAGACTTAATGTTCGCTTGTACACGTTCACATTAGCGCTCTAACATTATAAAAGCTATGAGGAAACCTTGCATTATCGGTTTCTTCATAGCTTATTTTAACTAAATTGAAGTGATTATTGAGGTCTTGGATTGCGTTTCATCTTCACATATTGAGAGATACTGTATAGTATGATTCCGAACCAAATAAGTGCGAACGTAACTAACTGTTGTGCGTCAAAATGTTCTTTAAAAGCAAAGATACCTAAGAAGAACATGATCGTTGGTCCAACGTATTGAATAAATCCTGTTAGAGATAATGGAATTCGTTTGGCACCTGCTGAGAATAGAATTAGTGGAATGGCTGTTACTGCCCCTGAGAATAGTAGCCAGAAGGTATCCATGTTCATACCGACTGATGACGTTCCTGTCTTCCATAAATAAATCATATACATTAATCCCGCTGGCGCTGTGACGATACATTCAATCGCAATACTGCTGATGGCTTCGATTTTAACAATCTTCTTCAACAAGCCATAAATGCCGAATGAGAAAGCAAGCATTAATGAGATAACTGGAAATTCTCCAACGCGTATCGTCATATAGAGTACTCCGATTGCCGCAAATACGATGGCTAAAGATTCAAATTTATTAAATCTTTCTTTTAGGAAAATAAACGCCAATAATATACTGACTAATGGATTAATGTAATAACCTAAACTAGATTGAAGGACGTGTCCATTAGATACAGCCCAAATGAACGTTCCCCAGTTCACCGTAATCACATAACCGGCAATAATGATGACGATAAGTTCAATTGGATGTGAGAATAAATGTTGTAAATCACGCTTGAATGTTTGTGATTTCTTTAAAACGACGATCATTAGAATCATAAAGATCATGGATAATACAATGCGATAAGCTAGGATTTCAAATGCACTAACGCCACCAATTAATTTCCAATAAATTGGCAAGATACCCCATAGTACATATGCCCCTAACGCATATAGAATCCCTTTTTTGAATTCAGTATTGGAATTCATCCAAACCCTCCTATTGGTATAACCCTGGAAATATGTATTTAGTAATACAACTATGTTACCAATAGTTAAGAAAGTTAGATATATAAACTGCTCAAAATCTCTTAAATTCCCAGTAAATCGGATCAAATTAACCCAAATTTAGACATCCATCTCTCTAACATCACACAACCCGAAGTCTTCCTTTCAATATAAAAAGAACCAGCGCCATGAAAGTCACTGGTCCTACCATAAAGCGTCGTATTCAATTATCCACCAAAGAATAAATCGACTATATCACTCGTTCTATTTTTATCAGTTTTATAAAACTCTGTATAACCACAATTCTTACAAGTGATTGTTTTAAAGTTGTTATGTTGTACATCAAACATTTTAGAAAGTCCTGAACCTGTTGCCGATAATGTCCCTTCTTCCACTTCTGTATGTCCACATTTCACACAACCGTCTCCTGTGTTTCCAGTCATAAACAACACTCCTTTATTGTTTCTCACTTATTTTATAGCCTATTTATTAATCGCTAATCTTTAGATATTAAATATCTCCAGTTGAATTACACGTTTGTTTTAAAAGATGTTTGGCATCACTCCTTTAATTCTCAAATTATAGGTAAGTCATCTTATAAATAACAATCTAAATGCAGGATTCTCGACAAAATATATGCAAAACTTGGCTTTCAGATTTGCTCGCTAATTACTTCAATCCAAACCCTAAACCCATTCGCCACGACCTTGCCACACTGTTGTCACAATTACTGTGACAAAGTGGCATTTTCTTTGTGTTGAAGACGCTTTCTTAAGCCCTTACAATTGAAGTATCAAATCAGAATAAAAAAAGAGGTGTAGTTATGGCTCAAACAGAGACACAAGAGAAAAAAGGTCTCGGCCGTAAAGTTCAAGCGTTTGGTTCATTCCTTAGTAGTATGATTATGCCAAACATCGGTGCGTTTATCGCATGGGGCTTTATTGCTGCGATTTTCATTGATAATGGTTGGTATCCTAATAAAGAATTATCTCAATTAGCAGGACCAATGATCACGTACTTAATTCCATTACTTATCGCATTTAGTGGTGGTCGTTTAATTCACGACTTACGTGGTGGTATCGTTGCAGCGACAGCAACTATGGGGGTTATTGTTGCATTACCAGATACACCAATGTTACTCGGTGCAATGATTATGGGACCACTTGTTGGTTGGTTAATGAAGAAAGTTGACCAATTCTTACAACCTAGAACACCACAAGGCTTTGAAATGTTATTCAATAACTTCTCAGCAGGTATTCTAGCATTCATTATGACAATCCTTGGCTTCAAACTATTGGCGCCAATTATGCAATTCATCATGCACATCTTATCAGTAGCAGTTGAATTCTTAGTACACTTACACTTATTACCAATTGTAAGTATTATCGTAGAACCAGCTAAAATTTTATTCCTTAACAACGCAATTAACCATGGTGTATTCACACCACTTGGTACTGACCAAGCCGCAAGTGCAGGTCAATCTATTCTATTCGCAATCGAATCAAACCCTGGACCAGGTATCGGTATCTTATTAGCGTACATGATCTTTGGTAAAGGGACAGCTAAAGCAACTTCATATGGTGCAGGAATCATCCACTTCTTCGGTGGTATTCATGAAATTTACTTCCCATATGTATTAATGCGTCCATTATTATTCATCGCTGTTATTTTAGGTGGTATGACTGGCGTAGCAACTTATCAAGCAACTGGTTTCGGATTCAAGAGTCCGGCTTCACCAGGTTCATTCATCGTGTATTGCTTAAATGCACCTAAAGGCGAGTTCTTACACATGGTATTAGGCGTATTCTTAGCAGCACTTGTTTCATTCGTAGTTGCCGCATTAATTATGAAATTTACGAAAGAACCTAAACAAGATTTAGAAGCAGCAACAGCAAAAATGGAATCTACTAAAGGTAAAAAATCTAGCGTGTCATCTAAATTAACTGGTGCCACTACTGGTACTGGCGCAGCTGGCGTAGCAGCAAACAAAGCTGAAGGTGACAATCATACAGAAGCTTCATCAGAAGATGAAGAAGAAGACTTACTTGATAACTACAACACTGAAGACGTAGACGCGCATGACTATAGCAATGTTGACCATGTTATTTTCGCATGTGATGCGGGTATGGGTTCTAGTGCAATGGGTGCAAGTATGTTACGTAATAAATTTAAAAAAGCAGGCATTTCAGACGTTAACGTTACAAATACTGCGATTAACCAATTACCAAATAATGCACAACTTGTTATTACACAAAAAACATTAACAGACCGTGCAATCAAACAAGTTCCAAACGCAATTCATATCTCAGTGGATAACTTCTTAAATTCTCCACGTTATGAAGAATTATTAAACAACTTGAAGAAAGATCAAGACAAAGCATAATTAAATAGTTTAGGAGTCGAACATAGCGCGATTGCTTCCTATGTTCAGACTTCCTTCAAAGGGGGGACACACCATGTTAATGAGTACACGTGAAAAGGAAATCATTGAACTGCTAATTAAGTATTACGGTCAATACGTCACGATTTATGAAATTGCTCAACAACTTGGCGTGTCCTCTCGTACAATTCATCGTGAATTAAAAGGCATTGAATCCTATCTTCAAGGATTCAATATGACACTTGAACGTGCGAATAAAAAAGGCATTAAGTTGTCTTGTAACGATGACCAAATTCAACTTTTAAAACAAGAAATGGCCCAACACGATACGATTGACTTGTCTGTTGAAGAACAAAAAGCGATTATCTTATACGCACTGATTCAATCCAAGCATGCGGTGAAGCAATACAGCTTGGCGCAAGAAATTGGCGTATCTGTTCAATCATTAACCAAATTACTTGATGACCTAGAGAAAGATCTCGCAAGCTATCAACTTAACCTTTATCGCAAACGTGGTGAAGGGGTATATCTTGATGGCCCTGAATCGAAGAAACGTGAGTTCTTAAGTCAATTGATGGTAAATAACTTAAATAGTACAAGTGTTTACTCCGTTATCGAGAATCACTTTGTCTATCAATCGATTAATCAGTCACAACAAGCGTTAGTCAATTTGGATAGCATCTTCAAGATTGAACGTATCTTAATGGATTACTTAGGCCAATTGCCGTACACCTTAACGGAGTCGAGCTACCTTACCTTAACCGTCCATATTGTATTGAGTATTGCGCGCATTCAAAATGGAGAATATGTATCCATAAATGAAGATATTCATCATTCTGTTAAAGACACATTTGAACATCAAATTGCTACAGAAATTGCGAAACGTATAGAGACACTATACGATATCGACTTTAATCAAGCGGAAGTTACATTTATCACCATTCATTTACGCGGTGCAAACCGCCGAACAACCTCCAAGATGTTTGAGAATAATGAATTTGACGACCGTAAAATACAAGCATTTGTAAACCGTGTTGAACGTCTATCAGGCCAAACATTTGAAGACTATGCGACACTTGTTCATGGCTTATCATTGCACATCAATCCAGCGATTAATCGTTTGGAAGCCAATATTGAGACATATAATCCACTCACTGAGATGATTAAGTACAAGTACTCTCGTCTCTTCGACATCGTGCATAAAGCGATTGATCAGACGTGGCCGGAGCTAGTCTTCCCAGATAGCGAGATTGCCTTTATTGTCTTGCATTTTGGTGGCTCCTTAAAAAGTCAGTCGAGCCAACTGCTACATGTTTTAGTTGTCTGCAGTAGTGGTATTGGAACAAGTCGATTATTAGCAACACGACTACAACAATCGTTTAATGAAATAGAGAAGATTACACAAGCGTCCGTCAGTGATTTGAAACGATTAAATCTTGAAGATTACGATGGTATTATTTCAACCGTTAAATTGGATATTTCAGCACCATTTATTACGGTTAACCCGCTACTACCAGAAGCTGACGTGACCTATGTGGCATCATTCTTAAAGACGACTGAGCATAAAGCAAAACAACATGAAATACGCGAAGTAAAACATTCGATTCAAAATCCTGATCAAGTGGTCAGGAACATCGAACAAGGCTTAGCGTTGTTGAACTCTATGCAATTTGAATATAAAGATGTAACTATTTGGAATCACTATTTAGCTGACTATCTTGAGGACAATGGCGTGATTGCGCCGAATAGTCAGACGTCATTCGCTGAGCTGTTGCAAGATAAATTGAATCAGAATCCTGGTTGGATATTGCAACCCTACCCTGTTGCTATTCCACATATGAAGGATGATTTGATTCTTCGTCCGTTGATTCTCATCACGATATTGAATCAAGAGATGGACATGCAAAGTACTCAAAATGACCTTTTCAAAATTAAATATATGGTTAGCCTATTCATCCCAAATAATGATGAAATGGCACAACTTGTCGGGGAACTATCTGCTGAATTGGGTCATCATCTCGAGCAAATTGATGACTTCATGCAAGACCCTGCCGCTATGAAACACATATTGAGAGATAGCTTTTTAAAACGAATTCAAAACCAATTAACTTAGGAGTGTATAAAATGACTGAATTATTTAGTAATGACAATATCTTTTTAAACGTATCTGTAGGAAGCCAAGACGAAGCCATCGAAAAAGCAGGTCGTGCATTAGTAGATAGCGGTTCTGTAAACGAAGCGTATATCCAAGCAATGAAAGAACGTGAACAACTTGTTTCTACATTCATGGGTAACGGATTAGCAATTCCTCACGGTACTGATGAAGCTAAAGGTGATGTATTAGCATCTGGTTTAACATTACTTCAAATTCCTGAAGGTGTAGATTGGAACGGCGAAACAGTGAAAGTTGTCGTTGGTATCGCTGGTAAAGATGGCGAACACTTAGACTTATTATCTAAAATCGCAATTACATTCAGTGAAGAAGAAAATGTTGACCGTATCGTCAATGCTAAATCTGCGGAAGAAATCAAACAAGTCTTCGAGGAGGCTGATGCATAATGAAAGCTGTACATTTCGGAGCTGGTAATATTGGTCGTGGGTTCATCGGCTATATTCTTTCAGATAACAATATTGATGTCACATTTGCAGACGTTAACGAAGACATTATCACTGCATTAGATAAAGAAGGCGCGTATAACGTTATTCTTGCTAATGAAGAGAAAACAACAACACGCGTGACTGGTGTTAGTGCAATTAACAGTGGTCAACCTTCAGATGAGTTGAAACAAGCAATTCTTGAAGCAGATATCATTACAACTGCGGTTGGTGTGAACATTCTTCCTATCATTGCGAAATCATTCGCACCAGTGTTAAAAGAAAAAGAAAATCACGTCAACATCGTGGCATGTGAAAATGCAATTATGGCGACTGATACGCTTAAAGAAGCAATCTTAGATATCACTGGTCCATTAGGCGATAACATTCACTTCGCAAACTCTGCGGTTGACCGTATTGTCCCTCTTCAAAAGAATGACAATATTTTAGACGTTATGGTTGAGCCTTTCTTTGAATGGGTTGTCGAAAAAGACGCTTGGTACGGTGAAGAATTAGAACATATTAAATATGTTGATGATTTAACACCTTATATCGAACGTAAATTATTAACTGTTAATACAGGTCATGCCTTATTAGCATATGCTGGTCGTTTCTATGGTAGAGATACTGTCCTAGATGCGGTTAAAGACGATGCTATCGTTGCAGATTTACGTCAAGTATTAGGTGAAACAAGCGAGTATATCGTAGATAACTTCAGCTTCACTAAAGATGAACAAGCGGCTTATGTTGAGAAAATTATTGGTCGTTTCGAAAATCCATACCTTTCTGACGAAGTAACACGTGTAGGTCGTGGCACAATCCGTAAAATCGGTCCTAAAGATCGTATTATCAAACCTTTATCTTATCTATATGAAAATAACTTACGTCGCAAAGGCTTATTAAAAGCAGCAGCGTTATTATTGAAATATGATGATATGAACGATAAAGAAACAGTTGAAATGCGTGAATATATTGATGCACATGGTGTAAAAGCATTCTTATTAGAATATGCGAAAATCAATGACCGTTTAGCAGATGAAATTGTAGCTGTGTACGAAGAACTATAATGCGTTAATTACTCTAACAATTGAATGCGTGCAGGTTTGCTGCTCGCTTGCTCTAGGAATTGCTGGGAGCGAAACAGAATTCTAGTGTTTAAGAATTCGTTTTTTCGCCCCCACAAAGTTGATTAGGGAGTGGGACAGAATTCTTTTAAATTCGTCGTCCCACTCCCAATCAACCACTGTGAAGCCAATCTGTTTATAATTGAAAAGAGTTAAATCACTTTATAAGCCTTTTTCAAAGTCTTGTAGGTTGTGATTTAACTCTTTTTTTACTTAGGTTTTGTCTCAGTGCTAATGCTATTCCTAGTAGCGTCTCGCAGCCTATACTTCGTATTTTAGCAAGTAAAATTTATAATTCTAGCCATCTACAATAGTTTAGTTGAACCTATATTATTAATTAATAATCATTCAAAGTCTCATAACTTAAAGTTATGAACACATAAATAAGTGATATGAATACTTTCACATTTTAAAGGAATAGTTAAATAAAGGGTGTTCATGAATATATCTTGGAGGGATTATTAATGGGAAAATTAGATGGTAAAGTCGCATTTATTACAGGTGCAGGTTCAGGTATGGGTAAAGCACAGGCCATTCTTTATGCATCAGAAGGTGCTAAAGTTATAATCGCTGATATCAATGAAGAAACTGTGATCCAAACAGCTAGTGACATTAAAGCGCATGGTGGCGAAGCACTACCAGTTACGATCGATGTATCTAATAAAGAAAGTGTTGACCACGCTGTTAAACAAGGTGTTGAAGCATTTGGTACGATCAATATCTTAAGTAATACAGCTGGTATTCTAGATGATTATAAACCAACGCTAGAAACGTCAGAGGAATTATGGGATAGAATTATTAATATCAATTTAAAAGGTACGTATCTTGTAACGAATGCAGTGTTGCCACATATGATCGACAATGGCAAAGGTACGGTTATTAATATTGCTTCTATCGGTGCATTTGTAGCTGGCGGTGGCGGTGCTGCTTATACTTCAGCGAAACATGGTATTGCAGGTTATACGAAACAATTATCATTTGATTATGGTCTTAAAGGTATTAAAGCAAACGCCATTGCACCTGGTGCCGTTGATACTGGCATGACACATGCGATGTTTGAAGAAGGTTCTGCAGATGTTATGGAAAAAACAAATTCTGTACCTGCTGGTCGTTATGGTCAACCAGAGGAAATTGCACAATTGTCACTCTTCCTAGCAAGTGATGATTCTGATTTCATCCACGGTTCAATTATTCCAATCGATGGTGGTTGGTTAGTCGATTAATGATGCAATCATATTTCAATGATGCGTCACTAATAAAAGCGTTGAGTCACTATTAATGAAGTGATTCAACGCTTTTTATCAATCATTTAAGAATGATGCTTTCGCTCTTTTCGGTTCGTATAATAAGCATGACCAAAGAATGCGATATTGATTCCAATAAGTAATACGATATACAGTACAAGTGATATCGTTAGAAATTGCTCATTAGAATGATGATGTGCTTTAAAAATCTGGCCAATTAAATTAGGTAAGCACACGATAAAGATGACAAGTGCAAATAGCTTTTGTTTCACAATGAAACATAGCAACATGACAATTGCTAATAATATGAGTCCAGTAACGATACTTTGCGTTTGATTAAGGCGCACAAGTGTATAGATTGGATATTTTTCAGCAATATACGTACTTACAATCATTAGTGTAAAAAGAACCATACCGCCTATAAACGCATAGACATAGACACGTTTAGCATCGCCATATTTTACAATTGCTTTTCTTATTAAGAACCACGGCACAATAATCGCTAATACGAAGATAAAAATTATATTTAAAATATAGCCCACCGTGAGTGTAAAGGTCGTTTCAAAGAAATCTGGTATCGTAAATACCGCAATCATAAAGCATACGAAGTACGTTAAATATTTAGGTAACCCTTTAGTGAAGCTCATTTCTTTAGAGAAATTATCCGCATAGTCTTTCACAGGCGTATTCAGAATATCGCTCACATCGCCACCATTCGCTTCTGCCATTTCAAAGTGATCTTGTAATTCATCACCAATGGCATGGACTTCATCCTCATCCTTACCTCTAAACATTAATTCTGCCTTTAGCTTTAATATATAGTCTTCCTGTTCTTTAGTCATCATATTCATCACTCCCGAATAAATTATTCATTCCTGAGTTGAGATAACGCCATTTCTCCTTAAATCGTTCCAATTCTTCTTGGCCGCTTTCAGAAATCGTATAATACTTACGTTTAGGGCCACCGTTATCTGATTTACGCGTGGTTGTGTGAACGTAGCCTTTCTTACTTAATCTAAGTAACACTGGATAAATACTACCATCGCTAATTTCAGGAAATTGGTTTTCTTTTAATTTCTCTAAAATTTCATACCCATAGGTCTCACCCTTAGCTATAAGTCCTAGAATTGCGCCATCTAAAAGCCCCTTCATCATTTGATTAGATACTGACATGTCATCACCTTTTGTTAACTATCTTATAATATAAGATAATGCATTTTAAAAAAGAAGTCAACTATCTTACAATAAAATATAGTGATACTTTAATCGCTACGCTAATTAATAAGTTACATAAATAACACATTAAAACCCCCAGCAGCTTTGGCGCGCCTGGGGGATTATCCATACTCGTTACGTAAATATTAAAATTCATTTTGTGTAATTTATAAATAAATCGCTAATGTATTTGACTTGGTTTTTGAAAGATAATGATCGTTCATATTTAATGGTATATTGCTTTTCCAAAAGATGCCTCTGCACTTTCACCAATCACTTCTGATAGTGAAGGATGTGGTTGAATAATGTGCGCAATATCGTTCAACGTACCTCCTGCCACTTTAATGCCTAAGATTTCACTAATTAAATCTGTCGCATGCGGCCCAACGATAAATCCACCTAAAATCTTGCCATCTTGCTTATTCGCTACTATTTTAACAAGTCCTTGTGTTTCACCTTTCAAGATTGCTTTAGGATTCTTCTGAAAAGACGCAGTCGTCACTTCAACCTCATAGCCCGCCTCTTGTGCTTGTAATGCTGATAAACCAACAGACGCAGATTCTAATCTTGTATAGATACATCGCGGTATATCTTCTTGATTAATCGCCTCTGGATGTTTGCCTGCAATATGTTCTGCTACATACTTACCATGCGCACTTGCGGTATGTGCTAGTTGATAACCTGGCACCAAATCACCAATCGCATAAACATGCGCATAGCTTGTTTCATAATGTTCATTGACTTGGAGGCACTTCCCTTCCTGTTCTAGATTTAACGCCTTAGCCACATGAACATTAGGTTGTCGTCCTGTCGCAAAGAGTAACGTTTCATATGGTATTTCTTTAGGTCCGTCTTTACCATCTATTTCTAAGGTTGTAGCATTTACTTTCGTTGTTTCTGAATTGGTAATAATTTGTACACCTTGTTGTTTCAGATATGAGGATAGATGCGTATGTATCTCCTCAATTTCACTAGATAAAATGTTATCGCCTTTTTCCAAAATCGTTACATCTACGCCTAAGTCAGCCATTGAAGAGGCGATTTCCGAGGCAATCACACCGCCACCAATTATCACGAGTTGTTTCGGCAATGCATCCATGTTGAAAAATGTGTCAGCTGTTTCAAAGTGTGCTTGATCTAGACCTTCGATTGGTGGTACAAACGGCTTTGTCCCTGTTGCTAAAATAATATCTTTCGCCGAGTAAATGGTCTGATTCACTTGGACTTTCAATCCTTCAAGTACTTCCGCTTCGCCTTCAATCATGTCAACATTGTGTTGCTGTAGTGCATCTCGAACGTCATCCGTTACGGTCTTAAACACTTGGTCTTTACGTTGCACTAGACCGTTTAAATCAATATCTATGTGATTCGTCTTAATTCCCCAATTGTTTGCAGATTGTATGTCTCTCACTTTCGCACCATATTCTAAAAATATCTTTGACGGTATACAACCTACGTTCAGACATACACCACCCACATGTTGTTTCTCAACAATCGCTACATGCTTTCCTAATTGTGCTGCTCGAATTGCTGCTGCATAACCTCCAGGCCCTGCTCCAATAACGATTAAATCATATGATTTAGACATCATTTGCTACCCCTTTCACCTTTGAAGTTGTCTTTCCATCCCTTAATAATGTTTGCTTTGAACATAATCACCCTAATTTGGTGTAAGCGCTTTACACCCTTTCAATTATATATTAGAGTTATATTTTTATAATTTCAAATAAACGTAAGTGACAGATTTTTTACTTTTTTAAATAAGGGACGTATTTAGAACAAGGCATGAAAATCCCCCAGCATTTTAAATGCGCTGAGGGTATTAATCGAATCAAATGGGTTTGTTATTACAGAATTAATAGATATGGATTTTCGATATATTTAGCTAATACTTTTAAGAAGTCAGCAGCACTCGCACCATCAAGAATTTGATGATCAAATGTTAAGCTTAACGGAATGCGTGATACTTGTTTGATACTATCTCCTTCCAGCACAACTTCTTTAGAAAGTGCACCTACGCCTAGAATACCTGTTTCACCTAGATTAAGAATAGGTGTAAAGTATTCAACACCACTGGTACCCATATTTGTAATTGTGAAGGTAGCACCTGAAAGTTGAATATCGTTAGTGTTACCGTCACGTACCGCTTCAGCAGAAGACTTAATTTCTTGAGCTAAGGCACCAATACTTTTAGTATCTGCATTGTTAATAACTGGTACCATTAAACCTTCATCGAGTGAGGTTGCTACACCTAAATGAACATCATCGTATTCTGTAAGTTGACCATTTTCATAACGTGCGTTCATAGCACCATAATCTTTAAGCGCTAATACGATGGCTTTGGCTAGCAATACTGTGACAGTCAGTTTCGTATCTTGATTTGCATTCTCAAGTTCCGCCGATAATTTGTCTTTAAAATCTAGCAAGCGGTCGGCATCTACTTTGCGATGTAATGTGAGTTGTGCTGTTTCATTAAGACTCTGACGCATATTTTGTGCAATACGCTTACGCATAGGATTTAATCCCTCGCCCACATTTACACTGTTAAAGCTAGCCTCTACTGTAGATTGTGTTGGCTCATCTTTATTTTCAAAATCATATCCTTGATTTTCGACACGTTGGATGTCTAGTTTCGTAATACGTTGATTACCACCCGTACCTTGAATTCGCGTAATATCAAACTCTTTATCTTTTGCCATCTTGCGTGCAAGTGGTGAAATAAAGATACGTTTACCATTTTTATGTTCAATATTATTGGATTTTCTTGTATCTTCATCATGCTTACTATCATCTTCATTTGCAGAAGTTGTATCGTTCGTTTGTTGATTTTCATTGTCTGATTGAGCGTTGTTTAACTCTACATTTTCAGAATGAGAAGTATTGCTATCTTCAGAACTCTCACCTTCGTCTCCAATAACACCTAAAGTAGATTTGACTTCTGCTTCTTCACCGGCTTGAACTTTAATTTGGAGTAGCGTACCACTGGCCGGTGCCTCAACATCTTGCGTTAGTTTCTCAGAACTGATTGTACAGACGCTTTCCCCTTGTTCGACAGTGTCTCCTTCAGCTTTAAACCATTCTTCGACTGTGCCTTCTTTCATCGTCATACCGAGTTTTGGCATAATAATATTTTCGCTCATCGTTCAACACCTCCCTGCCTATGAATTAACTTGTTTTAAGTCTTCAATTAGTTCAGACGCAACATCCAACACTTTATCTACGTTTGGTATATAGGCTTGTTCAAGGTTAGCTGCGAATGGAACTGGTGTATCAGGTGCAGTGACTTTTTTGATTGGTCCGTCTAAGTAATCGAAACCGATATCACCAATAACAGATGCCACATCTCCTGCTACATTACATTGTGGATTCGATTCATCAATCACAATTAATCGTCCTGTCTTCTTCACTGAATCTAGTACTGTTTCTTCATCCCACGGTGATACAGAACGTAAATCAATGACTTCAACTGAAACGTTATCCTCTGCTAATTTCTCTGCTGTCTCTTCAGCAACAGCAACCATTTTACCGATTGCTACAATTGTTAAATCCTCACCTTCACGTGTCACATTTGCTTTACCAATTTCTACTGTATAAGGTTCTTCAGGTACATTGCCTTTTTGACCGAGTAACGTTTTATCTTCTGAAAAGACTACCAAATTATCATCTTGTACTGCTGCCATTAACAGTCCTTTAGCATCATAAGGATTAGACGGCACAACCACTTTCACACCTGGAATAGCGGCGAACATGTTATATAGCGATTGAGAATGTTGTGCTGCTGCACCTGCACCAGCGCCATGAACTGTACGTACGACAAGTGGAATTTTAGCTTTACCACCAAACATGTAACGCATTTTTGCTCCTTGATTTAGAATCGGATCCAATCCAAAACCAATAAAATCATTAAACATTAATTCAGCAATAGGACGTAAGCCGGTTGCCGCTGCACCTACAGCAGAACTTAATGTAATATGTTCAGCAATTGGAGTATCAATAACACGGTCACGACTATATTTTTTTGCGAGACCTTTTGTGACACCAAAGACGCCCCCAAAAGTATCGTCATCTTTAATATGTTCAACACCTGCACCACCTGAAACATCGGTACCAATGAGAATAACGTTGTCATCTTGTTCCATTGACTGATCGATTGCTTCGTTAATTGCGCCCATAAATGTTAACTTGCGTTCTTCACTCATAGCGATAACCTCCTTTAAGCAAATACATCTTTATATAACGATTCGACATCTGGCAATTCACTGTCATCTGCATATTTCACGGCATCTTCGACAGCTTGTTCAGCTGCTTGTTCAATTTCATCTGCTTCTTCTTCAGTCAACCAACCTTCTTCGAGTGCTTGTCGCTTAAAGTCTTCTGTTGCATTTTTATCTGCATTACGGTCGTTTGGAGATTTAACTTTTTGTTCATCACCTTCAAAATGTCCATACTTACGGTATGTGTCACACTCGATTAATGTAGGACCTTCACCATTTTTTGCTCGTTCAACGGCTTCTTGAGCTGCTTTGTACACTTCGACTACATCCATGCCATCTACTCTGACGCCTGGCATATTATAGGCTGTAGCACGTTCGGCAATTGTTTCTGAGGCACTGGCATAGTCATGTGTTGTACCTTCACCGAATTGGTTATTTTCACAAACGAAGATAACTGGAAGATTTAAAATTGAAGCAAAATTTAGTCCTTCATGGAAATTCCCCTCATTTGCTGCACCATCTCCAAAGAAACAGACCGCTACATTCTTTTTACCTTGATTTCGAATAGAGATGCCAGCACCTGTCGCAAGACCAAAGCCACCACTTACGATACCGTTGGCCCCTAACATCCCTTTATCAATTTCCGCAACATGCATTGAGCCACCTTTACCATGGCCAAGACCATCGCGTTTACCCATAATTTCAGCCATCATACCATTTAAGTCGCAACCTTTCGCAATCGCATGTCCATGACCACGGTGGGTACTAGTGATATAGTCATCATCTTCAAGTTGTGACATAACACCAGTTGCTACGGCTTCTTCGCCTACATATAAATGAACAAAACCAGGAATTTTACCATCGCTAAAGATTTTATGCACCTTTTCTTCAAAGTATCGAATTTCATTCATCGTTTTATAAATCCAACGTGCTTGTTCTTTTTCCATCGTTAGTTCCTCCCATCACTCATGATTCGTTTTGTAATTACATGTGAATGGCTTTTCCGAAGTATGCATCCGCACTCTCACCAATAGCCTCTGATAGAGCGGGATGTGGTTGAATGATGTTAGATAATTCATTCATCGTACCTTCTGAGGCCTTAACACCTAATACTTCACCAATTAAATCTGTCGCGTGTGGACCAACAATAAAGGCACCTAATACTTCACCATACTTTTTATCAGCTACAATTTCGATAAACCCTTGTGATTCTCCTTTTACAAGCGCTTTTGCATTACCTTGAAAAGTAGATTGTGTTACGGACACGTCATAACCCGCTTCCTTAGCTTGTTCCTCAGATAAACCCACAGAGGCTGCTTCAAGTCGAGTATAGATGCAACGCGTAATATTTTCTGGAGAAACTGGATTTGGATTTAATCCAGCTAAAGTTTCAACAACATGTATTCCATGTGCGCTCGCTGCATGTGCAAGTTGATAGCCCTTAATTAGGTCTCCAATAGCATATACGTGTGGACGACTCGTTTGATAGTGGTCATCAACTTGTACAAATTTACCGTCCATCTCTATATCTAATGCTTCAGCTACTTTAATATTCGGCTGTCGACCAGTTGCCACCAATAATGTATCAAATGACACATCATCGTAATTCTCTAAGATTACTTCGGATGAGGTTAATTGACTGATCTTAGCGCTGGTCAAAATTTTAATCTTTTGACTCTTCAAATGTGCTTTTAATCGTTCACGCACCACTTCAATCTCAGTCAGGAGAATATCTTCATTTACTTCAATCATTGTGACCTTAACTCCCAAATCTGCCATTGAAGAAGCTAACTCAGTCGCAATAACACCACCCCCAATAATGGCAAGTTGTTTAGGTAATGTATCTAAATCAAAAAATGTGTCTGTAGTTTCATATTTAATATCATCTAATCCCTTAATAGGCGGGATAAATGGTTTGCTACCTGTAGCTAAAATAATATCTTTTGATTGATAAGTGTCACTATTTACCTTGACCTTTAAATCATCTGTTACAGTAGCCTCTCCCTCAATATAAGTCACTTTATTTTTCTTTAATAAATACTTCACACCATCCGTAAGCGTGTTAACAATGTGCTGTTTACGTTTCAATAATTTTGAGAAGTTCACTTTTAATGATTGTGTTTCAATCCCCCAATCATTAGCCATACTGATGTCATGCGCCTTTGTTCCATGTTCAAGTAATGTTTTAGAAGGTATGCAACCTACGTTTAAACAAGTCCCCCCTGCATTAGTTTTCTCTACTATTGCTACCTTTTGACCTAATTGTGCAGCGCGAATAGCGGCAACATATCCACCAGGTCCTGCACCAACAACAATCAAATCATATGATTCTGTCATCACTATCACCTACTCTCATAAGAACATATTATTGTGCAACCCAAAATACTCTGTAAAAACATAGAAATAAAATATGCTTTATTTTTAATGTAAGCGCTATCTTATTTCTTTAATTACATTTTATACTCATGATTTTGAATTTTCAAATAATTGTAAAATTAAATTTTTATATACTTATTTCTTAAATTTCATATCGATTTTATACGATTTCACTAACTATCTCACTAGTCTCTCAAAGCAAAAAACCTCTAGCCAAATAGACTAGAGGTTTGTGTTATGGTTGTAATTTCATTATTGCACCAAAGTTCTGTTGTGCGTTGGTGAATGTAATAAATGCAATGAGTTCAACGATTTCTTCTGTTGTTAGATTGTCTTGAAGTACTTTAATAATGTTGTCTGGAATGTGGTCGCCCATTTTGATAAACACCTCGGTAAATCCTATGCAAATGGATGATTTTTCATCTTTTAGACTGCCGGTAGGTTGACCTTTTGCCTTACAGTATTGGCACCCATTATTCTGGGCTAACATTCTTCGTATTTCTTCTTTCAATGCCTTGCTAAGTGTGCCGTCACTTTCTAGCACATCACTTAGCTGTGACCATGACTGCATGATTTTGTCTTGATGGCCTAATAACTTTTGAAATGGTGTCTGGCCGTTGTTCGATGGGGGTATAATTGACATGCATAATCTCCTTTTAAATCAATGCATCTTTTATTTTTTGTAATCCTTTTTTCATAACTTCACGTGGAATGGCAATATTGATTCTAATGTGACTTTCCGCGTTATGGACAAATTGTTCTTGTCCTTCAATGATTACGCCTGCGTGTTTGATAAAGTATTTCGCGATGGGTTCGTTGATTTCTTTTTCTTTGATGTAATAGCTTAAATCTACCCATGCGAGGTATGTGGCTTCTGGTATTTTAAATTCTGCATGAGGGAGTTCTTGTTCTAAGAAGTTTGCCAAATATTTGAAGTTATCGTCTAAATAATCATTCATAGCGGCTAACCAGTCTTCGCCTTTTTCATAAGCTGTTTGTGTCGCAACGATACTTAATGGATTCTCAGAACTAAAGTGATGTAACTTCCATGTCTTTAATAATCTTCTATTCGGAATAATGATGTTTGAGAACATTAAGCCTGCTATATTAAATGCCTTACTTTGCGACATTGCGGTCACAATCTTATCGTAATCTGGCACTGCTTTAGCAAAAGGGATATGGGTTTGACCGGCACGTTTAATGTCACAATGAATTTCATCTGAAATGATCCATACATCATTATCTGCCATGATTTGACCAAATTGTTTCAATTCATCTTCTGACCATACGCGGCCTGTTGGATTATGTGGGTTCGCAAAGATACACAGTTTAATATTTTCTGATTCTACTTTTTTGCGTACATCTTCGAAATCAATTTCATAATAACCGTTATGATTAATCATTGGAGAATAAACCGTTTCAATGTGGTTTTTATCGCATGCCATTTTAAATGGTCCATAACTTGGTGTTAAAATAAGCGCTTTGTCATCTTCATCACAAATATAACTTACAAGTTCAATTAACCCAGCAACTATACCATGAGAGAATACAAGGTGGTCTTGTGGGAATGTATAACCAAATCGTCGCTCTGTCCATGAGACAAAGGCATCATAATAATCTGTACCAAATAAGTTAGTGTAACCTAGAATCTTTTTATCTAGTCTATCTTTAATCGCATCTAACACAACGTCGGGTGTCGCGAAATCCATATCAGCGACCCACATACGGATGAGTTCATCATGGTCTTCTAAGTCTGAAGTATCTGCATCTCCAAATAAGTAACCTTTATAACCTTCAACATTCATCGCATTAGTTTCACGGCGATCAATGATTTCATCAAAATTGTACGTCACATGAATGCCTCCTATAATCATTGTTTAATATATTTTATTGTAATACTTCCAAATCATGAATTCACTTTTTAAGATTTTCTCTTCTAAATATAAAAATTGGGAGAAAGACAAGAAATTCATATAGAATTCTGTCTCTCTCCCTCCCCTGAAAATTTATGCAAGGCCGTCAATGACATAAGTTACACCTAAAATTGCAAATGTGATCGCAATCATTGTTGAAACAAGTATCATCCCCATCATAGGATTAAATAATAAAATCATTCCTAATAGCAAGCCTAAAATATTAACTATGATAGATAGTCCTTTTAAACGGCTTTGCTTAGAAATCGTAAGTAGACCGATAATTGAACTTACAATAAACCATGCGGCAAACATGAAAATAAAGAATGTTGAACTTGCTCCAACATTAAACATGACTAGCAGTCCAAATATAATATCTATAATTCCTATAACCATAATAAGTCCAGTACCACTACCAGCGACCGCTCTTGCAGCACGACGGAATAACAGCTGAATCACACCGTTAATAAGAATAAATAAACCAATAAGCCAAGTCAGCGTGTAGAAGTTTTTAACAGGATAACTAAAGATGATAACTGCCACAATTAACAGTAATGTCCCTATTATTAAGCTTGACCATTTCAATTTGTTATTATCTTGTGCCAATGTAATAACTCCTTCCAACTAAAAAACAATAATTCAAGTATAAGAAATTTATGGTCAGGTAACAATAAATAAAATTTCATTATAAAAATGATACATTTTTATAATGCGTCAATATCATCTTTAGTTGAATTTCGATATAAGTTCGTTACGCCTGTTTTTTCTAACGCTTTTACAATATAGTAGCCAAATGCACCTGATAATAACGTTCCGCTTAAAATTCTAATCGTATAAAGTAAGATTATATTCCAAGTAGATAATTCTCCCAAATAGTTAAATAACCAATCAACTGGTATAGTAAATATTCCAGCAGTCGCACCAGCTAACATAGCTACTGCTAGTTTAGTAGATTTGTATTTAAAAATTAAAAATATAATTTCACATGCTAAGCCTTGCGCTAAACTATGTAATAAGATGGACATATTAATATCTCCCGATAAAATTGTCTCCCCGGCTCCTGCAGCTAGCTCAGCTAGTAACGCCACTCCTGGTTTACGAATTATTAAAAATGCAACTACTGCAGCTATAAACCAAAGTCCATAAGCTATTTGATCTAAATGAAGACCTAATGGTTTTAATGCTGCAACAGTTAGTCCTACACCCTTATAAATCAAACCAAAAATAAAGCTAATTAAAACAGTTACCAATATATCTGCCAAATTTAAATTTTTCAACTTTTTCCTACTCCTTTAGAAGAAATATGCAGAAAAGTACATAAAAAAACACAAACTTATCTAACCAGAAAGTTTGCGCATAAAAAAGTATATAGATTTATATTTGATATATACTTCCCTACGCTAGTGCTAACTAGTTCAGGTTCAAAGGGTTTGGATTGCTCCATCTCAGTTAAAAAACACCCCTAGTACTGATATCTGCTTTATTTTAAATATAATTACCTTTTATTCATTTGTCAAAAATTAATTTTGAAATTCAATTAATATTTTAATATAATATAAGCAACATTAAAATTATATATCACTATGGGTGCTATTTGCTGAGAGAAGTTATCAACTTCAACCATTGAACCTGATATGGCTAAAACCAACGTAGGAAAGTGATTTCGAGATAACTATTATACCTATTAAAGCAGGGAGCACTGTATTGTTGCTCCCTGTTTTTTATTTTAAAGGAGTAGATACAAATGAACTTTAAACAAATTAAACAATATATTTATCAATTTATTGAAAATGGTAGTTCTGATGATTTCCCAACAGTTGCTTTAAAACTATTTGAATATCAATTTAATAACAACCGTGACTATAAAAGATTTTGCCTATCTCAAGGAAAAACACCTCAAACAATTAATGATTGGAAAGATATTCCAGCTGTCCCAATTAATGCATTCAAACATGCAACATTTAGTACTATACCGATTGAAGATGCCCAATTTATCTATATGACTAGCGGTACTACTAGCGGAATTAAAGGCAAAAACTATCATAAAGATTTAGATGTTTATGACTTAGCTATGACTTCATTTTTTAAGAAAATGTTTCTTCCAGATTACAGTGAGATTGAGATGGCTATATTATTCCCTTCTCCTAAAGAACTTCCAAGTTCTTCATTAGCTCATTACCTTGAAGTAGCGAAATCAACATTCGGAACAAAAAATAGTGCAATATATATTGACAATAGCGGTATTCAATATACAAAACTTATTCAAGCTTTAAGACAATCTGAAACAAATGGAACACCATTTTCATTGCTTGGTGCAAGTTATAGCATTGTTCATTTAATGGAATATCTAGAAGAACATAATTTAACTTTTATATTACCTGAAGGTAGCCGTATATTAGATACAGGAGGTTACAAAAATCGTTCTAAAGAACTACCTCAACAAGAATTTTACGATAAATTATCAAATATATTTAATATCTCAAAAAACATGTGTATCAATATGTATGGTGTTACAGAATTAAGTACACAATTTTATGATAAAGGGAATCAAATATCTCCATCAATTAAATTTTCACCTCATTGGTGTAGAAGTCGTGTTGTTAATCCAATGACTATGAAGGATGTTTCCTATAATGAAAAAGGTATTTTAATTCACTATGATTTAGCAAACTATAACTCTGTGGCAACAATCATGATGGAAGATGTTGGAGAACCTACTGAGCAAGGATTTATATTACATGGTCGAACTGAAGGATCATTGGCAAAAGGTTGTTCATTAGCTGTAGAGGAATTTTTAAATTCTAAAAATTAAGGAGATACTTATGAAATTAAAAGTTGGACATGTGCCTTTTATAGCGAGTCATGAAATACATTATAAAGAAATCGAGTTTCAAGACTGTACCGCTTTAGTGCCTGAATTAACCGAAAATCAATTAGAATTCGTTTGCTCTAAAATAAAAGAACATAGAGCAAAATTGAGAAGTTATTCAACTTCAAAAATTATTAGTTTAATTGACCAAGCTATTCATGAACTCCTAGATTCCCAATCCGAATGGAGAAAAAATATTGATAGAATCATACCTCAAACTACAGGATATAGTTCAGAAATACTTAAAGTAGGATTTACAAAATACTTAACTACTTTTAGAAAATTTGAACTACAACGCTTCGTATCAGAAGATTTTTATAACCCTAATATTTTAGAACACTTTGTTCCTAATCATAAAGGCGGCTTCTCAAAAGCCATCGCACCAGATATTATCACTCATATATGGTCTGGAAATGTTCCAGGACTACCTTTATGGAGTCTAATCAATAGTTTAATAGTAAAATCTGGAAGTATTTGTAAATTACCTAAGTCTGAACCTTTTATCGCTAGTTGGTTTGTTCAACTTTTAGCTAGAATCGATCCAATTATTGGTAATAGTATAGCTATTGTTTATTGGACTGGAGGTAGCACAAATTTAGAAGATATTGCCATTAAGCATTCAGATGTGATTATAGGTTATGGTAATAACACAGTTTTAAACCAAATTTCTAAACGAATTCCTATTACTAAAAAGTTCTTAAGTTATGGTGAAAAAGTAGGTTTATCTATTATAAGTAGCGAATCTTTAAAACCTAATAAAGTTCAAAATGTCGCTAAGAATATGGCTTTAGAAATCATGCGTTATGATCAACAAGGTTGCTATTCACCACAAATGATATTCATACAAGATAATGCACAGATTAATCCTAAAAATTTTGCTCAGATAATTTGTAGTGCATTACATCAATTAGAAAAGCAATATCCTATACGCGCACTCACATTTGAAGAAAGTATAGAACGTGTGCAAAGAATTAAAGAGGTTGAAACACAAATTATGTTTGATGATTCTCTAAAAATATATAAAAACCAAAACTCATCATGGGTGGTTGTTTATCATGAAAATCAATGCTTTTATCCTACCCCTTTAAATCGTTTTGTTCGCATCATGCCATTTAATAAAATTAATGAACTTATACAATTAATAGCACCTCATAAAAAATACATCCAAACGATAGGAATGGCATCTTCTAAGGAAACAATGTTTGATTGGTGTGAAAAACTATCTAGTACTGGAGTCAGTCGTTTTACTAGCATTCAATCTATGACTCTACCTGAAGAAGGATGGCATCATGATGGTGGGTTTAATCTAAAAGATTTAGTTTCTTATGTAGATATTGAACAAAATTTATTAAGTGACAGTGAAAACTTTGTAGAATATGAAATTTAGTAATTGCTGGAGGGAATTTAATGACCCATTTTCAAAATAAAGTTGTTTTAATTACTGGAGGAAGTAGAGGTATTGGTCGTGCAATTTCAATTGCATTTGCAAAAGAAAAAGCAACTGTCATTATCAATTACAAAACAAATAATAATGCTGCGAACGAAACAGTTCAAAAATGCAAAAGTTTTGGTGCTAATGTTGAAGCTATAAAAACTGATATTAGCAATGAAGATGAAGTTCAAGATATGATTAAATATATAATTAATAAATACGGTAAACTTTCTTGCTTAGTTAATAACGCATTTGCTCCATTCAAATTTGATGCTGAGCAACGACAAATGGCTGATCAAGTTTCTTGGGATGAATATGACACACAATTCCAAGGTGCCATTAAATACGCATATAATACTATACACTATTGCATGCCTTATCTTAAAGAAGAAGTAGAAAGTTCTATTATCAATATTACTAGTAACTTAACTAAACGACCTATTATTCCATATCACCAATATAATGTTGCTAAATCAGCGTTAGAAAGTTTCACTAAAAACCTTGCAATGGACTTAGGTCGATATAACATTCGAGTTAATTGTATTGCGCCTGGATTAGTGTATCCAATTAATGGAACGTACAATACTAAAGAAAAGCTAAAAGAAAATATTATAACTCAAACTCCGTTGGGAAGGATTGCAACACCAGAAGATATTGCAGGACCAACTTTATTTTTAGCTTCACAATGGAGTGAATTTGTTACAGGACAAGTTCTTTATGTTGATGGTGGCTTTACTATCTAACATTTTAAATAGACCATTATATACTACTTCGGTTTCCTACTTTTCTGAAAAGGGTAGACTGAAGGTAGTATAAAATGAGGAGGCGTATCAATGAATACAAAAAGAGCATTAGTGGTTGTGACAAGTGTAACGAAATATCCAGATATGAACCGTCCAACTGGTCTATGGTTTGGCGAGGTTGTTCATTTCGCGGATGTCTTATATAAAAATGGTTATAAAGTGCATTACATTAGCCCAGAAGGTGGTTATACTGCCATTGATCCACAAAGTCTACAAGAGGATGTGATGACTGATTTAGATTGGAAATACTATCAAAACAAAGATTTTATGACACGTCTTGGCCATACCGTTACACCTGATGCTGTCAAAGCTGAGAATTACGATATTATCTACTTCGCTGGCGGTCACGGTACGATTTGGGATTTCAAAGACAATGAAGATTTACAGAAATTAACACAAGAAATCTATGACAATAACGATGTCGTTTCATCTGTTTGTCATGGCGCAATTGGCCTATTAAATGTTAAAGATGCTGAAGGTAACTATATCATCGATGGCAAAACAGTTACTGGCTTCTCAAATAGTGAAGAACAAGCGGTTGGTTTGGCAGACGTCGTGCCTTATCTTACTGAAGATGAACTGAAACGTCGCGGTGCTAACTATGAGCAAGGCGATAACTGGACTGAATTTGCAGTCGTTGATGGTCGCATCATTACTGGTCAAAATCCACAATCTGGTAAAGCCGTAGCTGAAAAATTCTTAGAATCTCAAAAGTAACATTTTAGACTGCGCGTACAGTTAAAATATAAAAACAAGCCTACATGATTTGGAACAATAACGCATTAGTTCCAATATGTAGGCTTATTTATTGATTTATATTAATTTACAACATAGTCACTTTCAACATATCAATGACACCACTAGAGGCACCAGGGAAGGCAAAGATCAATTGATTTAAATCTTGTGCTGTCATACGTTGATTAATGATAAATACGAATAAGTTTACTAACTCAGCTGCGTCAATACCATAAATTTCTGCGCCGACCAATCGTTTATTTTCATCTAACACAAATGGGCGTGGGACAGAATTCTTTTAAATTCGTTGTCCCACCCCCGCAAGGATGACTAGAACTGAGAAAAGCTCGATTTAAGCGTCTTCTCAGTTCAGTCAGCTACTGCGAATTTGCTAATTAGCATGATTATATTATTTATGTCCCAGACTGATTTGTTAATGTATATTCAATTTAGCTTAATGGTGGTGATTCATTATTTATCTAAAAAGCCATTTGGATATACCATCACTTTCAAGGCATCGCCTTTACTTGTACGTGTTAATTCCATCGCTTCTTTTGTATCGGCAAGTTCAAATTGATGTGTGAATAGTGAATCGATGTCAGCGTCTGTTGTACTTAAGATTTGGATACCTTGTGGGTACGTATTAGCATATCTAAACACACCTACAATATTGATTTCATGGTTCGCAATAAATGGCACATTGATTTCGTTCATATCTTCTTGAGGTAAACCAACAATAGCTAAAGTACCGCCATCTTTTAACGAATTTAATGCGCTTCTTAAGGCAATCGGGTTACCTGCTGTTTCGATTGCATAGTTAACACCTTGACCGTCTGTTAATTCTTTAATGCGTTCAACGACGTCTTCATTTTTAATATTAATTGTTGTTGTTGCGCCTAAACGTTTAGCCGCTTCTAAACGATTATCTTCTAAGTCTGAAACGATAATGTTTGTTGCGCCATAAGCTTTAGCAGCGACAACTGCCATTAAACCAACGGGACCCATACCCATAATCACAACAGTTGATCCTGGTTTAATATCCGCACGCTTACATGCTTGTAAACCTACTGAGAATGGTTCAACAAGGGTTGCTTGTTCATAAGTCACTGAGTCTGGTAAATGATACAGGAAGTCTGCCGGATGGCTTACATATTCACAGAACGCACCATCGTATGGTGGTGTCGCCATAAATTCCATATGTGGACATAAATTATATTGTCCTGATTTACAGTATTCACATTCACGGCAAGGTTCACCTGGTTCGATAGCAACACGATCTCCTACTTTAAAGTCTGTTACTTCATCCCCAACTTGTGCGACCATACCAGCACATTCATGTCCTAATACGATTGGTTTTTCAACTACGAATTCACCAACACGACCATGTGCATAATAGTGAACATCAGAACCACAAACGCCTACTGCCATCATCTTGATTAAGACATCTTTAGGTCCTACTTTTGGCATATCTCTTTCGACAATTTCAATATCATAAGGTTCATGCATTAATGCAACGTTCATTTTCTCCGGAATAGTTTCACTCATAAATAACATCCTCCTAAGTTTATGTATCTTATACTATTCTTTCACTGAAAATGGTGTATGTAAACGATTTCATAAATATTTGTAAAGTAATTTTAAACTAAAATGATGAATTCACAATAATTTTTTCAATAAAAAAATCGCTACTTTATTAGGTAGCGAATATTAGTTTAAAGCTCTATTTACTTTCAACTTCTAAAATGTAAGTCAGCCAGTTTCCAAATTCACAGCATAAATGATATTGATGTTGATGAATCATATAATTTGGTAAAATCGCTGGAAATTCAACTAATGCTTTAAAACGAAAGCCATTATTTTCATTGCGAATTTGATGACGCATACCGCCTATAATCATGCCGTTTTTCAATTTAGCAACGCCCGGTAATTCAATTTGGTAATCTTCCGACATACGTGATTTAAGTTTCGTTTCATCATTATAATGAGCAAAGAAATGTGTCGGTAACGGACTACCACCTGTAGTTTCAAGCACTTCTTGAATTTCTGCAGTAATGCCTTCGAGTACATAATGATCCGGATTTGCTTTCACATTAATTTCATCATGTTCTGGCGTTTTCTGCATCATTACTTGATTTAAAACATTCATCACTTCCTGAGCATTTAAATGACTATTAGGTATAGCGATTTCAACTGTGCTCATTTTGCGTTGTCCAAACGATAGCTTAGTAGCTATTGCTGATATTAAGTTACCTACTGTATATTTTAATCTCATTGATTTTCTTAGTTTTGAAAAGGTGATGTTAAGTTTAGCTTGAGCAATTTCCTGTTTCATATTATCTAAATCATTATTTTTAACCCATAATTTGACATTTTTATTTAACTGAGCTTCTGGATATTTCGATAAATATTTATAAACATTTTTTAAACGTTGCGTTTCCCATTTATTCACTTTCTTTTGAGTCACTTGTGTACCGTTAATGTAAAATAGCATTTTTGTCATTATGTTCTCACACCTTCTATCTGTTAGTCATTTCATAATAGCATAACATTAATTTACATAGAGTTAAAAGATGGGACAAAAATAATATAATGAAGCTATTTAGCA
>NZ_KV838559.1:0-212 GCF_001838705.1 Staphylococcus sp. HMSC34C02 | reverse complement strand
ATATCTTTAACTTTAAATACTTTGCCATTTAAAGAGTGGCATATTTTAGATGTTTTTTTGTCTATTTTGGCCACATATTTATATTCGCCATCTTCACCTAATTCTTTTAGATAAGTTAGCTTCTGTGATTCAGCCTGCACACGTGCTGATTCAGTAAGTTAGTAAATGATTCAACATTTTTCTTTGTTGTTTCAGCATCAGAGTTCACTAAT
>NZ_KV838558.1:106452-127369 GCF_001838705.1 Staphylococcus sp. HMSC34C02 | reverse complement strand
ACGACGAATTTAAAAGAATTCTGTCCCACTCCCATATTATAAAAGGCAATTCCTATAACACTCTAATAGGAATTGCCTTTTGTATTGATATTAGATTTGTTTGTTTAAATCAATTCTGGTTCTACAAACGTCGTAATTATTTTAAAGATTCTCCAATATGGTATTGACTATTTATAGTGTTCATTAAGGTATTATACACTTGATGTAATGGTATGATTTTATGTTCGCTTATGGCTTTAATATCGTCAAACTCAGGTTTCATTTTTAAGATTGTTCCATTTTTTAAAGCGAATTTTACTTTTATTTGACCATACGGAGTCTCTACATCACGGAAAGCTCTTTTTAAAATGTGTCTATTCACTGTGTAACTACGAACGCCTAGTGATGATGTATGTGTTAATACTAAATTTTCAATGGTTTGTTTATCATTAATTTTGCATAAGACTGTCAATTGAATTGCAGGGCGATTCTTCTTCATTGTAATAGGTGTAAAGTAAACGTCTAGTGCGCCTGCTTTCAATGTCGTGTCCATAAAATGACCTAACATTTCTGGAGTCATATCATCAATTTGACACTCTATGACCTGTACTTGGTCGTGAGAAACTTGTTGGTTATCTTGGAATTGAATGACGCGTAAAACATTTGGAAAATCAAAGTCTTTATTACCTGCCCCGTACCCAATTTCTTGCATTGTTGCAGCTGGGAAAGGTCCGAATTGAGTGACTAAACTTTTAGCAAATGCTGCCCCTGTTGGTGTAGTCAATTCGCTTTGTACGTCAAATGCTGCGAGGGGTATGTTTTTTAGAATTTCTGCAGTAGCAGGTGCCGGTATTGGATAAATACCATGTGCAATATTAATTTTCCCGTTACCTGTTGGAATAGGGGAACAATAGAGCGTATCGATGCCAAGTTGTTCCAATGCGATACAGCCTCCGATAATATCTATAATTGAATCCATAGCACCGACCTCGTGAAAATGAACGTCTTCTATCGTCATACCATGGATTTTTGCTTCAGCATGCGCGATCGTATTAAATATTGCTTTACTACGTTGCTTAACACGTTCTGGCAACTGACTATCATCGATTAATTTGAAGATATCAGACGCTTTTCGGTGATGATGATGTTCATGAAAATCAATCTTCAGCGTCATAGCATGGATACCTTGTTTAACTTTCTTATTAAAATGAAGCGCAAAATCATCGATAGGTAATTGTTTTAATTCGCGTTCAATTGATATAGGGTCAGCGCCTAAGTCAACTAGTGCGGACAGCAACATGTCACCAGCAATACCAGCATGGCAGTCTAAATATAAAGCATTACTCATAATTATAGCTCCGTTCTATTGATTTTCTAGCATCTTAATAATCATTGCAGCGTTATACCCTGCACCAAAACCATTATCTATATTTAGTACGCTTGTACCTGGTGCACAAGCATTAATCATCGATAATAAAGTGGTTATACCATTTAGGTTGGCACCGTATCCAATGCTAGTAGGTACAGCATATACAGGATGATCGACTAAACCGCCAACAACACTTGCGAGGGCACCTTCCATACCAGCAATAACAATCGATACTTTACCACTGCGAATATCATGAATATGTTCAAATAATCGATGGATACCAGAAACACCTACATCGTAATAACGATTAACTTGAATACCCATTACTTCAGCTGTGACTGCAGCTTCTTCAGCGATAGGCAGATCAGATGTACCGGCGCAAAGGACTGAGATACAGTGATGTGATTGATTAATAGAATCAAGTGGCGTACAGACTATATTTGCTTCAGCAAAATAGTCTAAGTCTGGGTGTTGTTGTAAAACATAAGATGCTTTTTCTTCATTAATACGTGTGACTAAAATAACATTGTGATGATTCGATAGACTTGTAATGATTTGACTGATTTGTTCTTTTGTCTTACCTTGGCCAAATATCACTTCAGGAAATCCTTGGCGCTTTGCTCTATGTAAATCAATTTTAGCAAAGCCCAATTCGTCATAATGACTGAGTTGGGCTTTAGCTTCATCAATGGATATTTGATTTGATTTTACACCTTCGAGCAAGTCTTCAATAAAGTTAGAATCTTTACTCATGAGTATACGTCCTTATACTAATTTAGTCGCTTTGGTATCAATGACTTCATTCATACTACCTGTTCTGTAGCCTTCTAAGTCAACAGTAACATAGTCGAAACCAAGTTCTTTTAAGCGTAATGTAATGTTATCTTTGTTTCTAATTACAGTTGCCAAATCATCTTCTGATACTTCGATACGTGCAATATTGTGATGGTAACGGACACGTACGTTATTAACACCTAAACTTAAAATGTGTTTTTCAGCTTCATTGACTTTATTCACTTTAGTAAAACTTAATGCTTCGCCGTAAGGAATACGTGAAGCTAAACTACATAAAGCAGGTTTGTTCCATACAGGCAGATCGTGTTGTTTACTTAATTCTCTAATTTCTGATTTATAGAGTTTGGCTTCTTGTAGTACACTGCGAACGCCATATTCATCTCTTGCTTTTAAACCTGGACGGAAATCTTCTAAATCGTCCATGATCATACCATCTAATACATAGTTGAAACCTAACTCTTCTTTAATTTGAGTTAATTTGCCATACATCAAACGTTTACTATAGTACCAGCTTTCGGGTGTGTTTTTAACGATATTTGCATCTTCTAATTCAGCCATTTCAGTTTCCATAACGTCGATGCCTAATTCGCGACCTAATGCAATGGCTTGATCGAATTCTTCATTTCTGAAAAGTTCAGATTTAACAACAACCGGTTTAACATTTTCAGTACCTAATACATCCATTGCTTTTTTAAGTACTAAACTACTATCTACACCACCTGAAAAAGCAATTACGACACTGCCCATATCTTCTAATAATTGATTTAATTTAAGTTCTTTATTTTGTAATTCAGTCATGTTTATCAATCCTTTCATTATGCTTCGTCTTCTACGTAAGGAATCGTTAATGGACCTTGTGGCATAACACCAATACTTAATTTTCTGCCATATTGCGCTTCTAAATCGGCAATCGTTTGTTCAATATTTGATGTTGGATTTAGCATTGAGTCTTTAAGTTGTTGGTCAGTTAACTCTGAATACACATATACATTTGCGAATGTTTGAATACTGGCTTGTTTTTGAACTTGCCATTGGTCCACTTCTGAAAAGTTCGGGTCATGAATTAAGTCTAGAATACCTTGTGGCGTGTCAGCCATTTTGAATATTTCGGCGAATTTACCATGATCAGGGAATCCGTCTGCACACTCAGATACCATAATGATATTGCCGCCTTCTTTTACAACTTTACTAGCAGCACTCATACCTTTAACGGTTTGATATAAGTTTTGGTCGAGAGGGTAGCCGGAATTTGAAGCAATAACCACATCGAAACGGTCATCACATTTGAACATTGCGTGTTCTTTAACGTAAGCACAACCTTCTTTATGTGCCTCGAAGACATCACCACCAAATGCAGCTGTAATTGCTTTATCTTTATTTAATGCGACATTTAACATGAAGTCAGGCTTGCACATCGTATTGACTTCACGTGCCATATCTTGAACAGGATTATCTTCTAAATTACCCCAAGTTGAGCGAGGGTCACCAATCATTTTGGCGTTGTGGAAGGTCTTAATTGTTTCAAGACCAGCGATACCTGGCATAATTCCTTTAGGCCCTCCAGAGAACCCAGCAAAGAAATGGGGTTCAATAAAGCCTGTTACGATTTTGAAGTCAGATTCAACGTAGTCTTTATTTAGATACACATCACAGCCATATTTACTATGTCCAACTTTCACTAAACTTTCTTTTTCGTCGCAGTGATTGTGGACGATTTTTACGCTATTGACAATATCTTCACCTAACATTTGTACGAGTTCGTCACGTGTTTGATCACGGTGTGTACCTGTACCATTAATAATTACGAAATTCTCACGTGGCACATGGTTTAATTCCTCAATTAGTAAAGGTACGAGTATGTGATTCGGTGTTGGTCGAGTAATATCACTAATGACGATTGATACAATATCATCCTTATTAACCAATTCTTTCAGTGGCTTAGAACCTGTTGGTTGTCGCAAAACATTTTGAATTGCTGAAGTATAATCATCTAATGCTTCTATCTTTTGAGGTTCTATGACTGTACTATCATCAGGAACATTGACTTCTACTTCAGACTTTCCATATAGGACATGTGTTTTCACTAAAAATCCCTCCATAAGTCTTGATGCAATAGTTGTAATTAAGCAATTAATTAATTGTTATATGTAAAATTATAGCATAACTATATCGCGTTTTTTAATGGTAAGTGCGTAGTAGTCTAACGGTATTAGCATAAGTGGTATTAATCATTTTATAAAAAATAAAACTGCAAAAAATAAAATGTTTGAAAATTAAAAATAATTAAGTGAAAATGATTCCAATTCTATAAGCGATTGCATATAATGAGTGTAGATTTACAAATTTATCATTAAATGTTAATTGAACAAGGAGTGATTGACCATGAAAGCAGCAGTAGTAACACATGATCATAAAGTAAGTGTAGAAGATAAAGAAGTGCGTGCCTTGAAACCCAGTGAAGCTTTAGTTCAAACAGAATATTGTGGTGTATGTCATACTGATTTGCACGTTAAAAATGCAGACTTCGGTGATGTAACTGGCGTAACATTAGGCCATGAAGGTATTGGACGTGTTATTAAAGTAGGTGAAGGTGTCGATTCGCTTAAAGAAGGCGATCGTGTCTCAATCGCTTGGATGTTCGAAAGCTGCGGCCATTGTGAATATTGTACAACAGGACGTGAAACATTATGTCGTGATGTTAAGAACGCAGGTTACACTGTTGATGGCGCTATGGCTGAACAAGTTATTGTTACAGCGGATTATGCAGTGAAAGTACCTGAGAATTTAGACCCAGCGGCAGCTTCTTCAATTACTTGTGCTGGTGTAACGACGTACAAAGCTGTAAAAGTAAGTAACATTAAACCAGGTCAATGGATTGGTGTATTTGGCATTGGTGGTTTAGGTAACTTAGCACTTCAATACGCTAAAAATGTATTTAACGCTAAAGTTGTTGCATTCGATATTAGTGATGATAAGTTAGATTTTGCGAAAGAATTAGGCGCAGATGCGGTTGTGAATACTAAAAATCAAGACGCTGTTGAAGAAGTAAATAAATTAACTGACGATAAAGGTTTAGATGCGACAGTTATTACTGCAGTAGCTAAAACACCATTCAATCAAGCAGTGGATGTTGTGAAAGCTGGCGCACGTGTAGTAGCTGTAGGTTTACCTGTTGAGAAAATGGACTTAGAAATTCCACGTTTAGTTTTAGATGGTATTGAGGTTGTTGGTTCATTAGTAGGAACACGTCAAGACTTGAAAGAAGCCTTCCAATTCGCTGCAGAAGGAAAAGTTGTTCCAAAAGTACAAACACGTGAGTTAGAAGAAATTAACGATATCTTTGAAGAAATGGAACAAGGAACAATTACCGGACGTATGGTAATTCAATTCTAATAATTCATATTAATAGGTAAGAGAGTGGGTTCAATTTGAATTCACTCTTTTTTATTTCTCACAAATTTAGGGTAAATATATTTGAAAGCGAAAAGGAAGGTGTTTATATGAGCCATATTAAAGGGATTAATCATATTGGTTTAACAGTGTTAAATATTGATGAAGCGACAACATTCTTAAAAGAAGCGTTTGGCGCTAAAATTGCGTATGATGCATTAACGTATGATGATGAACCACGTGAAGGTGTAGAAGTTGAACGTATGCTAGGTTTAACTAAAGGGGCAAAAATTGTGCGCCAAAGAATGATTGTGATTGGAAATGGTCCGAATATTGAAATGTTTGAAGTAAAGAGTAATCATCAGAAAGATCCACTTAAACTTGAAGATTTGGGTTATCACCATATTTCATTCATGGTAGATGAAATTGAAGCGGTATTAGACAATGCCATACGTGCAGGCGCTGAACCACTATCTGAAACACATGATAATTCAACTTATGAAGATTCGAAAGGTAGTAAGAGTGTGTACGTTAAGGCACCGTTCAATGCCTTAATTGAGTTACAGACTATACCAAATGGTTATTATTATCCTAAAGATAGTGAAGCAAATGTATTTATTCCTGGTGAGTAGGGTGTATTAGCAACAATAAATTAACTGTTTAAATTTATAATAAAGTTATTTGATGTTATAATTATTTAATGAATATAAATTTAATCTATGAAGTTAAGAGGACAACAAATGAAAAACATCTTATTTGTAGCATCAATCGGTTTCGGCATCATTTTCTTCTATAAATATAAAACCCTTTTGGAAAAATATCGTTATGACATTGTAGAACTTGAATCAAGCGAAGATATTTTAGAATGAAAGCAAAAATTAATAGACTATGATGGATAGACGACATTAATTTATTAGAAATAGAATATCGTAATATACTTAAGAAATTAGTGTTTAAAAAACTATTCGATAAGGTGCATCCCTAAGGTTGAGCTTAAAATTTAACTTTATGGGGTGCATTTTTATATGGTGAACATAGCAAATATGAATCATAATTATTTCGGGATGAATAATGTTTTAATAGATGTAAAATTGCAATTTTAGAAACATTGTTGTAATATTGTAAACAAATCGTAATATAACGATTGTTATGACGATTTGACTAAGAAATGAGAGGAAGATTCATATGAATAAAACTGCCAAAGCAATTGTTAGTGCAACTTTAGCCATGGGAACAGTATTCGGAGTCGGAGCCTCAGTAGAACAACCACACAATAATCAAGCACATGCAGCTACTACACCATATTATACGTATAGTGGCTACGTAAATAACGATGGTTCATTCTTATTAAATAAAACGTTTAAAAATGCGGTTAAGTATGGCAATGTTACGTTTAATGGAACTAAAATAGTACCTCAAACGGGGACAAGCAGTAAGTTGAATAACTTTAGTAAGTATGATCAAAACTTCTTCTCAGTGAAGTCTGGAAAGAAAACAGCAACATCTGTTCAAATTAAAGTGAATAATGTAACTGTGAAACAACTTAAATCCGTTTATGGTAGCGATCTTGTAGAGCAAGCAGATGTTCATGGTCATAAAAATCCTAATAGCGATGATTATAAATTAGTTGGTGGCCAAAATGGTAATTATCATACACCCGTAACGTTTGTACAAAAGAACGGTAAAGTACAATCAGCAATTATTGGATTTGAAGGTTCGGGAGCTTAGAATGTGTGTAAAACATAATGTCCAAAAATAGATGAAGTAACTACGTTTTTCTATAATTTAGTTAATATGAAATCTAGCATAGATGCAGAAATCCCCTCACTATTGGTGTAATGAGGGGATTTGTTAGTGTGCCTAAAGTCGCATATTTTTAATTATTAATATTTTATTTTTTGAAGTGATTGTGTGAAAAATACTTAAAATTAGTCTATCTACCAGTTATATGATCAAGTAATTTAAACATAACTTCTTTATTCTCTTTAGGAACTTCGCGTTCAATAATTTCTTGTGGAGTTTGGTTTAATACAGAATCAACCGCATAAGAAAAATCATTAGTTACAATTTCTTTAACTTCAAAAGGACCTGGTTCGAAATGGAATCGCAAACCAATAACATTGTTATTTAACAAAAACCCTTGATTAGTTGAATATTCACTAGAGAAAAGTAATTCTGCATTTTTAGGTATTTGGAACATTTCTTCATGCCAATGCAATGCCATCAATTCTTTTGGTAAGTCTGGTATTGTATTAGTTTCAAGATATACTTTATCCCAACCTACTTCTTTTACTGGTGACTTACTTACTGTATAACCAATTGCTTTCGTTATTTGTTGCGCACCATAACAAGCACCAAAAATTGGCTTCTTCTCTTTTAACAATGCTCTTATCAATTCTCTTTCTTTAAAAATCCAATCATCTAAATCATTCGGACTCATAGGGCCACCTAAAATAATAACTAATTATACAGTAGGATATCTTCTATTACTATGGTTTAGTTATTTATTGATGTTGAGCATGGTTAAAAAATAAATGAGCAAAATAGGACCGGCATTTAATATAAGTAAAGATACTATGAAAATGACAAACGAAGGGTGAATATTAGGGAGAAAAATCTATAAGCAAATCAATAGAATCAATTCAATATTTACATTTTTAATAGGATTATAATTGAATCAATCGGAATAAAGTATTTAAATATTATAGTTTTTTTCGTTATAAACTTGTATTCCGTTTTTTATTAGTAGTGCGGAAAATATTCCTACCCCTTGTTTTTTGTTTCCATTGAATTCACCGGTGTAAATATTTTCTGAACTGCAAGTTGGGCTATCGGATTTTAGTATTAATGCTTTACAGTTCATTTTTTGACAAGTATCTAATGCTTTTTTCGCTCCATTTACATATTCAACTGTAACATCGTTTCCTTGATTATCAATGATTTTAGCTTTATTTTCTAAAACGTCAAAACCATCTCCTCCTACGATTTCTGCAGGATTTCTTGGAGTTGATAATCCCCCTAAGATTTCGGGGCATATTGGTTTTGCTACACCTTGGTCTACAAGTTTTTTTAAATTGTTGTTGAGTTTGCTTCCTCCGTCATATCTAACATTTTGGCCGACTAAGCATGCACTTATAAAAATCATTTATTAACCTCCAGATTTTAGGTTTTGGAAACGAGTGTCTTCTTTTCTTGAAATGTCATTCTATTTTCAATAGATTAGCCAGTTTGTTTTTCTGTGAAAATTTTTTCAGCTCCAAACGTTTTTAAACTATCAAGTTGTCTTTCTAGATTTGATCAATTGATGATAAGCTTGCATAACCAACAATCATATATTTCACTCCGTAATTAATATACACCCTAATCATACGTTTAAGTTACTATGAATTCAATAACCATATTTGTATGATTAGGGTGTGCTTAAAATAGACATATAAAGGTTTTAATAGTTTACAGATACATCATAATAAAATCTAAATTTTAATGCTGCATCTTTTAATGAGCCTTTAGCATAATAGCCTTCCTTAGTTTTACCTACACAATCGATAAGAGAATTTGAAAGCAAAGATAACATATCTTTTACTTCTTTCATTGTTATCGAGATATCTGAATTTTGAGTTTCTTGTTTTATCATAAAGTATATAACCTCAGAAGAAATAATACCTCCTGAATAATCATCATTGCTATTATCAATTAAAATTTTAATTATTAATTTAAATAAATCTTTTTGTCTATTCATAATATTATACTGTTTTTTTAATACATCTAAGTTAACTATTCCTTTTTGTTGGAATATTGGTAAATATTCTATAGCTTGTAATGGGTACTTTTGATGGTTCTTTAATAAAGTTTCTAAGACATCAACATCAATTAAAGCTATACCATTACTTTCAGCTCTTTTAATAAGTCTTGATCCTACAAATGATTTACCTACTACCACTACGTATTGAGCTTTATGCTTTTCTTTATGTTCTTTTAATGTCTCGAAATCAATTAAACCTTCTGTTATTTTTCCCTCTCTATTGGTTTTTGCGTCTATATTAACCTTATATGTAAATTTAGGTGCTGTAGGCGCTGTTAATAAAATATCAGTGGTACCCGATTTAGCTATTAATTCACTAAAAAAGCCAAGCTCTTCAAAATATTTTTGTAATACTTTTTCAAAATTATTTGGATTACTAGAATCAATTGAACTTGTTCGTAAGTCATATAATAAATTATATATATCATTTTTTTAGCATTTTCGTCTTTATCATTAATGATTCTTGTTGTTTCTTCAATCATATTATCGTAGTATTGATGTAATTTATCGCATAAAAGATGACCTCTTTGGGTTAACTTGAAGGTTTTACCCATATCCTCAATGATTAAAGAAGCGTTTTTCAAATAATTAATTCTTTTTCTTATTTGATCAACCGACTCATTAGGCATATTAAATTTAGTTTTACCTACTGTTGCTATTTCTCTTACTGCCATATTTTTATCTTTAATTAAATATAATATTTCAAAAATATATTTATAGTATTTATGTAAAATAAATACTATATTAAAATCTATGTTCTCAGATTTTATTAATTCCAAACCTAATTCAGATGTTTTATAAGTCTTTTCTCCTATTCTCTCTAATATGTTTAAACGAGTTAAAAATGTTATATACTGGCCATTAGAATTTTCACTTATATTATATGTTGAACTTAGATAATCATAAATACTATCAAAATCAGTATAATTACGAGCTAAATCTAAAGTGTCTCGTATGGTGTTTGCTACGTTTTCTAATCCACCAGGAACATATCCTATATTACTTTTTCTATTTATATCACTAGACCATTTGTATGTGTATGTATCATTTAAAAACTCAGGTATATAAATTTCAGTTTCAGTTTCGGTCTGATCGTACTTAAATCGCAGTATTTCTGGATTTTCAATTGGGGGATGAGCTTTCAGAAATTTTTCACCATGATTTGTAAGTACGTATTTTTTTTCATATCCAATATGCTCAACCATACCTAAATCCATAAACCAGTGTAGTCTATCATAGACTTGACTGTTGTCTTTCCACGTCATATTATAATTTTCTTTGGCATTTTCTAAAATGACACGTATATTTTTTGGTTTTTTTATAAAATTTAACATTTCAGCTATATATTTAACTTTGGCATTTAAAATTTCAGGTAGTATTTCTCTAATGTTTTCACTATTCCACCCAGATATTTCTTCACTTATATACCATTTACTATTTTTTAATTCAACTATTCCAATTGGTCTAAGTTTAATACAGTAATGATTTAATGTATTCGAGCTTTTACTACCTTCAAATTCTAAAATATGGTTATTTTCTTTACCTTCTTCTATTGCTTTAAGGATCTTAATTAAAGATTCTACATATCCGTTATTATTTTGACTTCTCGGTATCCTTGGCATAGCTTGAACTTTACTATTCCATTGTCTTTTTATGATGTTCAATATTATCACTCCGTCGCCTCAATATTATATTAAATATATCAAATTAAATACTTTATTACAGATGAAATTTTGATAGTTTTGCATTCCTCTACTAACTAGTGTTATAATTTACTTAACAAAGTTATCAAGTATAATACACCAATTCTCTCACTACTTCTGATAGTGAGGGGATTTTTTAGGTGCGGCTATAGTCGCCTATTTTTTCTTATCGTTGCGATTGCGTAGCCAATGCGCAAATAATGCAATGATACAACCACTCGCTGCTGTGGTCATGATGTGAACAAAGTTATCAAGCATAATTACACCTCCTCTCTTCGTCAATTGACGCCTGAGAGATAGGCGACTCATATATTATATCATCTCTGAATATTCGATAATAGATAACTTCCGATAAGTCAATTTATGTTAAATTAAACCAAAATTATCTTTCTTTTGAACAGTACCACGTTGAATATCTTTACCCAAATTATCGATCATCTCATTAAATAGTTCTTGAAATCTTACTTCTTCTTGATCAAAGTAACCTTCAAATATAACGCTATCAATATTCTCTTCATTGAAGTAATAGATTTGATCTTCTACAACACCAACTGGGTATTTACATGCTGAATAATCGAACATATACTTTTGACCCTCAATTTCTGCAATTGGCCATCGATTGATAATCATTAACTTTTGAGAACCTTCTTTTAAATATATAATGCTTCCTATTGTTTCCATTTTATCTCACTTATCTTTACTTTTATTTTAGATTGATTCAAGGTTGATATGTTTATTTACTCTGATTGACCTAGCTTACTTATAATTATCTCTTCGTTGTCATATGTAATGAGGTTCATTAATGAAAACATGAAAAATATTAAGGGGCTTCCAATATAAATCATAAGATTGTTTTCAACACAAAAAATAAGTCCTATCATTTGTAACAATACTCATTTTCAGATTCTATCCCCTTTATATTCCATAATTTCAATTTTGCATTCCTATCCAGTATGGTGTTATAATGTAATTAACAAAGATATCTGCATTTGATGCACCAAACCCCTCACTATTGCGAGTAGTGAGGGGTTTTTTGGTGTGGTTATGCCGCCTATTTATCATTACGTTTACGTAACCAATGCGCAAACAACGCAACGATACAACCACTGATGACTGTGGTCATGATGTGAACAAAGATATCTGTCATTTTTAGCACCTCCTCTCTGCGTCTAAATTGACGCCTGAGAGATAGGCGACCTTTATATTATATCATCTACGAATATACGATGATAGGTAACCTTTGATAAGTCAATTTAAGTTAAATTAAATCAAAATTATCTTTCTTTTGAACAAGTACCACGTTGGATGTCTTTATCCAAATTATCGATCATTTCTTTATGTAATTCTTGAAATCTTGTTTCATCTTGATCAGAGTAGCCCCCAAATATAACTTTATCAATATTCTCTTCATTGAAATAATAGATTTGATCTTCTACAACACCAACTGGGTATTTACATGCTGAATAATCGAACATATACTTTTGACCCTCAATTTCTGCAATTGGCCATCGATTGATAATCATTAACTTTTGAGAACCTTCTTTTAAATATATAATACTTCCTATTTTTATATGTATATATAGTTTAAGATTTTGTCAAAGCAAATAAATTAAGATATATAAATTCTATTATTAAGAATATACTTAATAGTGATATTTACTGTATGTAAATATTTATATTGAAGTGGTAGGTAACAAAAAACTTAAAAATATTAAAATATGAGATTAAAAGAATTAAAGAATTGTTTACTTCTAATGGTATTTATTCAATGGGACCTATTATCTTTAATGAAGAAAGTGTTGCATGAGGCTGGGACATAAATAATATAATAATGCTATTTTGCAAATTCGCAGTAGCTGACTGTACTGAAAAGGCGCTTAAATCAAGCTTTTCTCAGTTCTAGTCGGGGCCCAGCAAAGAGAATTTCATAAAGAAATTCTACAAGCAATGCAAGCTAGGAGTGGACGACGAATTCAAAAAGAATTCTGTCCACTCCCACGCTTAACAATATACCTTATAAGAGCTTTAGCAAATCAATTATTTCAATAATTTAAAGGAGTGAAAAAAATGAATGATAGCTTAAAAAAACTAAGAAAACCAAGTGTTCAAGTGATGAATGTACTTTCATTATTAATGATTTTAGCGGGGGGAGTGCAATATTTTTACAGTTTAACCATTGAAAGAACACCTATTTACTTAATCATTACTACATTGATAGAAATAATTATCATCTTTTTTGGATTTATACAACTTTTCGAAAAGAAAGATAGTATTGAACTAAAGACGGCCAAAAGATATTTAATAATTGGTTGTTTGACTGGTTACTCGACTTACTTATCATTTTATAATTCATACTTTTTCATGGCAGAAGAACATCATATTAATTTAACTACTTTTTGGGTTGTTGGCTTTCTATTTCTATTAATATGTGCAAGTGCGCATATTTGTAAACTATTATTAATGGCAAGTAAACCTTCATGGCTAAAAGGTAATAAATATGTTTGGATTCTGGCGTTAAGTGTTATAGCATCAACAATTTATGTTCAAAAAATTGTTGAATATATATTAATTCCTAATGTTGCAGAGTCACATTTTGTAATCATAGTTAGTATGATAATGATATTTGTTGCTAACTCATTAGCAACTCAATATTTCTTGCTTTATGGAGAGGTCTATACTGCAATAGAAAATACAAGTAAGCAGGAGAGTATATAATGGAATTAGACGTATTGATAATGCCTCATATAGCAAAAATGGAATTTTCTTTTCATCCAGATTATTGGGAAGATGATATGAAAAGAGTTAAAGGTTATTTATGTCGTACGATAGTTTAACAATGGATTTCATTATATTTAATAAAGAAAGTGTTTTGGCATAAGTGAAGTAAAAGTCAAGGTATTGGAGGGGGCTAATACATAATGGATATTCTACTTATTATAATCGTATTTGGTCTATTTTATTTAGTCAATTTTACATCTGTCATGCATTCGGGTGGTCTTAAAGTATTGCCAATAATGACATATGTTATAGCACTCATTTTATATTTAATACCTGTGATTCTCATAAAAGAAGAAAGTGTAAATCAGTTTGAAAACTTGATGCTCATATTGAATATAGGTGTGTTACTGTATGGAATTATGGGTGTAAGGGGATTATGGTCTAGACCCTTAAAAATAAAGATTCAAGAGTTAACTAAGGCACCAGATAAAATGATTACACAACAGAAGTATGACAAAATTGAAAGTATGAAAATTAATTTAGACATAGCTAAATATAAAGGTATTATATCGCTACTGATGTCATTTATCTTTATGATCACCATGTCAATCAAAGCATCATCACAGTATAGAGAAGATTTTGCAATTGGAAACTTTTTTATACTATATATTTTTATCGCACTATTTGTTATTTACATAATCATAGATATCATTTTAAGAATAATAAAAGGACGATGGAGACTTATTTCTATAAGACCATTATTGATGTCAATATGGGTAATTATTCTCATTATGATATTAATAATACATAGGTAGGGAGATAAATACATCGACGTTTTTGAGACAACATTTAATACATAGTACTATTGCACAAGAAGAGAGGGGAATTTACACTCTCTTTTTGTGATAAATAAATGATTAAGAAAAAAATTCATCCACAGTGTTACCAAATAGTCTTGCCAAATTAAATGCTAATGTCTATGTAGGATCACATATTGTTTTCTATTACATTAATAATTAGTTATTATCCCGATATATGTGAGAATGATGTTACCTAAAAAAAGAAACTACAATTTTAAAATATGTTGTTTTTCTAGTATCGAATATATCGCACACCTCAATTTCTACCGTTGTTTAATATGTTTCTTCTCATTAGTTGAGTCATCGTATGAAATCATTTTGCATTTCTCTACTCACCAGTGTTATAATTTAGTTAACAAGGAAACTAGCATAGATGCACCAATCCCCTCACTATTGCCGTAGTGAGGGGATTTTTTAGGTGTGGCTATGGTCGCCTATTTATTATTGCGATTACGTAGCCAATGCGTGAATATCGCAATAATACAACCACTGATGACTGTGGTCGTGATGTGAACAAGGATTTCTAGCATAGATTAGCACCTCCTCTCTACGCCTAAATTGACGCCTGAGAGATAGGCGACCAGTATATTATATCATCTCCAAATACACGCTGATAGTTTACTTCTAATAAGTCATTTTATAGTAATATTTCCCAAGATTTAACCTATATACTGTTCTTTTTATTACTCAATTTATCAAAATAGATGATGATACTTATATATTCTAAATGCTTCAAAACTGAGAAGTATCACCTACATGCACTATCTAAATTATGCTATAATGTGGTGTATTAATTAGAAGCTAAGGTGAGGCAAACGTTGGATAAGAATATACACATTCAAACGAAGCAAGTCTTAAAACAAAATGGTGAAAAACAAAAATTTGAATTTGCTACTCAAGGTTCTTGGCAAACAAAGAATGCAGATTATATTCGTTACCAAGAACAAATTGAAGATGCAGTCGTCAATGTAACGATTAAAATCGAAGCGCGAGGCGTCAAATTAATACGCAAAGGCGATATTAATATGAATCTTCACTTTGTAGAAGGTCATGATACGACTACACTTTACGATATTCCAGCTGGACGTATCCCTTTGACTGTTAGAACACGTAGTATCTTGCATTTTGTGAATGAAAACGGTGGGAAGCTAAAAATTCAATACGAGTTACATCAAAATGATGAAAAAATGGGCTCATATCAATATGAAATTAATTATAAGGAGATAGGCGAATGAATATTATTGATCAAGTAAAAACAACTTTAATACAAGAAATTGAAACGAGTATTAAAAAAGCTGGTCTTGCTGAAGATATTCCAGATATCAAAGTTGAAATACCAAAAGACACTAAAAATGGAGATTACTCAACTAATATCGCAATGGTATTAACTAAGATTGCTAAACGTAACCCACGTGAAATTGCTCAAGCGATTGTTGACAACTTAGACACAAGTAAAGCGAATGTGAAGCAAGTAGATATCGCGGGTCCTGGTTTTATTAATTTCTATTTAGATAATCAATATTTAACTGCAGTTATTCCAGAAGCGATTGAAAAAGGTAATCGATTTGGTTATGCTGAAGCATCTAAAAATAAAAATATCTTACTAGAGTATGTTTCTGCCAACCCAACTGGCGATTTACACATTGGTCATGCAAGAAACGCTGCTGTTGGTGACTCACTAGCTAATATTTTAATTGCAGCAGGTTACAATGTAACACGTGAATATTATATTAATGATGCTGGTAATCAAATTACTAACTTGGCACGTTCAATTGAGACACGTTTCTTTGAAGCACTTGGTGATACAAGTCATGAAATGCCTGCAGATGGTTATAATGGTAAAGATATTATCGAAATTGGTAAAGACTTAGCTGATAAGCACCCAGAAATGAAAGATTATTCTGATGAAGAACGTCTTAAAACATTTAGAAAACTTGGTGTTGATTATGAAATGGATAAATTGAAAAAAGACTTAGCTGATTTCAATGTCCACTTTGATAATTGGTTTAGTGAAACATCACTATATGAGAACGGGGCTATTGATAACACATTAGCTAAAATGAATGAACTCGGTTACACATATGAAGCGGATGGTGCAACTTGGTTACGTACATCTGATTTTAAAGATGATAAAGACCGTGTGTTAATTAAAAAAGATGGTAATTACACTTATTTCACACCAGACACTGCGTATCACTACAACAAAATTAATCGCGGTAACGACATTTTAATCGATTTAATGGGTGCCGATCACCATGGTTACATTAATCGTTTGAAAGCAAGTTTAGAAACGTTTGGTGTAGATAGTGATCGTCTTGAAATACAAATTATGCAAATGGTACGTTTAATGCAAGACGGTGTCGAAGTGAAGATGAGTAAGCGTACTGGTAATGCGATTACTTTACGTGAAATTATGGATGAGGTTGGCATTGATGCTGCACGTTACTTCTTAACAATGCGTAGTCCGGACTCTCATTTTGATTTTGATTTAGAACTTGCAAAAGAAAAATCACAAGATAATCCAATTTATTACGCGCAATACGCACATGCACGTATTTGCTCTATCTTGAAACAAGCAAAAGAGCAAGGTGTTGAAGTTACAACTGATGCAGACTTTTCAACAATTACAAATGAAAAAGCGATTGAATTATTGAAAAAAGTAGCTGAATTTGAATCAACAATTGAAAGTGCAGCAGAAAGTCGTGCACCACACCGTTTAACGAACTATATTCAAGATTTAGCATCTGCATTCCATAAATTCTACAATGCTGAAAAAGTATTAACAGACGATGAAGAAAAAACGAAAGCACATGTAGCTTTAGTAGATGCAGTTAGAATTACACTACACAATGCATTAACATTAGTTGGTGTATCAGCACCAGAATCTATGTAATCAAGAGAATTATATAAATTTTGATATCACCCTCATAAATTTCGATTTGTGAGGGTATTATTATGTAAAGATTGGAGTGAGAGTATGCCAACGCTTACGACTGAAGCACTTTATAACATCTTATTAGACAATATGGGCCCGCAACATTGGTGGCCGGCTGAAAGTCCTGAAGAAATGATGCTTGGTGCGATATTAGTACAAAATACGAATTGGAACAATGCAGATATGGCGCTAATGCGTTTAAAGGAAGAAACCTGTTTTGATCCTCAAACCATTTTGGCTTTACCATTAAATGAACTACAAGACATTATACGTTCTAGTGGCTTTTATAAAAATAAAGGGAAGGCCATTCATGCGTTATTCAATTGGCTAAACCAATACAACTTTGACTATGATGCAATTGCACGTATGCATGGTGATACGCTCAGACAGGCATTGTTAAACATACGCGGTATAGGTAGTGAAACGGCTGACGTGTTATTGGTGTATCTTTTTCAAAGAATAGAATTTATTCCTGATCGATATACACGACGCTTGTATCATAAATTAGGCTATTCAAACACAGAGAATTACGATAAATTAAAAAAACATATAACACTACCAGATTATTTTACAAATCAAGATGCCAATGAATTTCATGCATTATTAGATAACTTTGGGAAACATTATTTTAATGGCAAAGGAAAGCAGAAATATACGTTTTTAGATCATTATTTTATAAAAAATGATTGACTTTAACGTTACGTCATAGTGCATACTCCTAAATAGATGAGTGAGGTATGAATGATATTGAAAATAAAATAAAGTGGAGAATAATACAATGTTAAATCATAACTATTTTACACCGAGTGAAGTGAGCAAAGTGACGACGGTTAGTACAAGAACATTGCGTTACTATCATGAGATTGGTTTACTAGTACCTAGTTATGTAGACGATAATGGCTATCGCTATTATCATTCACAAGATATTGCAAAGCTACAAACGATCTTATTTCTTCGACAGCTCAATTTATCTCTCGAAGATATCCAATTATATTTTCAACAAAGTATTACTAATAAAAATGCAATATTAGAAGATAACTATGCCCAAATTGTTCAACGACGAAATCAGCTAAATCAAATCATTGATTACCTCAAAAATCATCTAATAAATCATAGAAACGAGGAGATTAATATGGATCAATTCAATCAATTTGATGTGACAGAACAATATGATAAAGAAGCTGAATTGAAATATGGCGATACGGATTATTATCAGTCATATAAACAACGTAGAAATCAAATGAACGATTCTGATAAGCAGAATAATGATAAAGATACAAATGACCAATTCAACCAATTTTTCAATGAAATGAATCACTTATTGGAAAATGGCTACGCAGCGGATGATGTGCATGTATATCAAAATATTGAAGCTTTAAAAGGCATTTTACAACGACAAGTGCCTAATGCGGATAATCAGTTTTTAGAATATATCGCACTTACTTATGAAAGTGATGATCGCTTTGCTAAGAATATAAATAAACATCGCAATAATCACTTGAATGAGTATATCGCAAAAGCAATCCAAGCGTATATCAAATAAAGTGTTTCCTTCAATCCTTTATTATGTAATGATTATACTGAATCATATTTAAAGGAGACGCTATAATGATTGAGTCGTACCAATTATTTTGGAGAAATTATTTTAATGTACAAGGTCGTACACGTAGACGACATTACTGGTATGCAACACTCGCGAATATTATTGTACTCATTTTATTAAGCATACTTACCGACGTACTCACTTGGATAGTTGGCGGTGGCGATATGTTTTTCAAGATTATTTATGAAACGATTGATGTCATTATTCTAATCGGAACATTCACCATGTCGGTGCGTCGATTTCATGATGTTGGACGTACGATGTTAATACCATTAATTATGTTAGTGTCTATGTTACTAAGAGGATTAATTATATTACTCGAAACGATATCTGATACGTATTTAAATCAATTTTACGCTGATGTTTCTTTAATGGCTTCGACTGTAGTCATACTTGTTATATCAGTTATATTATTAATTATCTCTATTTTCGCATTAATTTACTGCGTTGCGGATAGTGAACAAGGTACAAATGAATATGGACCTAACCCCAAAGCATAGTGAGTGTTAAAACTAAGCATTGAATATTTCTAAATTTAGAAGTATTCAATGCTTTTTTACTACTGATTATTTCTCAAAATAAGTGATAATATAAAATTACACAATTAAATATAAAAAAGTTAAATTAATATTGAATAATATTTGTTATGATTAATGCATACATATACAAAAGATAGAAAGGAATGTGTAGTCGTGTTAAATAAAAAAATGTGGATAGTACTATGTATAATGGTGCTGGTACTTGTCGCTTGTGGTCAAAATAATCAACACAAACAAGCAAACAATGAGAGTAATAAATCAGATTCAAATTCAAAAAATCAGTCATATCATCGTATCGTGTCACTTATGCCTAGTAACACGGAAATTCTTTATGAATTAGGACTTGGGAAAGATATTGTTGGTGTTTCAACAGTAGATGATTATCCTAAAGATGTTAAAGAAGGTAAGAAACAATTTGATGCAATGAATTTAAATAAAGAAGCATTGTTAAAGGCGAAACCAGATTTAATATTGGCGCATGAATCTCAAAAAGGGACGTCAAAAAAAGTGTTAGATAGTCTTGAAAAAAATGGTGTCAAAGTGGTTTATGTGAAAGATGCACAATCATTAAATCAAACATATGATACTTTTAAACAGATAGGTAAAGTCACTGGACGTGAACGTGAAGCGCAAGACCTTGTAGATGAAACGAAGCATAACGTTGACAAAGTAATCAAGTCAGTGCCGAGACATCACAAATCACAATCTGTTTTCATGGAAGTGTCTTCTAAACCAGAAATCTATACAGCGGGTAAACATACATTTTTCGATGACATGTTGACACAATTAGATGCTAAAAATAGCTTTTCAAATATAGAAGGTTGGAAGCCAGTAGATAAAGAAAGTATCATCAAAAAGAACCCAGACATTCTGATCTCTACAGAAGGTCTGTCTAAATCGGATTACTATAAAGTCATTAAAAAGCGTGATGGTTTCCGTCAAATTAAAGCAGTGAAAAATGGACGTATTGAAACTGTGAATGGTGATGAAATTTCACGTCCGGGTCCTCGTATTGATGAGGGTTTAAAAGAATTACGTAATGCCATTTATAAACGATAAACAGATATTAAAAGGTGACACTGCACATTCGTAGTGACTAACTAAATAGAGAAGACGCTTGATATTAAGTGCTTATCTGTACGTGGCTGAAGCCTCAATAAAAAGCATTTCATCAAGAAATGCTACAAGCTAAGCAAGCTGGGAGTGGGGCCCCAGCAAAGAGAA